>JADFON010000255.1 GCA_022562855.1 Candidatus Zhuqueibacterota bacterium
TGCCGGAATAAAGTTTTGTTTATAGTTTTGTTTATTAAAAAGCAGGCATTATAGCCTGCTTTTTTCGTTTTACCCTCTTTTTCAAAGATATTATTCCATAATTTCTGCTATTTTACAAACTTTGAAAATGGAATTTTTCGGTTTATTTCCGCAACCGATTGCGATATTTTATCACACATATTGCTTTGTGCTGACATTACTGCAATCCGGATTGCGTTTTTTATCGCTTTTGCATTTGATTTACCGTGAGCTTTTACACAGAGTTTACGGAATCCCATAAGCGAGGCGCCGCCATATTCAGCATAGTCGAATGTTTTTTTCAATTTTTTTATACCGGGTGACAGCATGGCAAGAGACATTTTATAAACAATATTTTTGTTGTATACGTACCTGCCAAGCTCGCCTAAAGCTTCTGCGACTCCCTCTAATAATTTGATCAGGACATTGCCTAAAATTCCATCACACACCACTACATTTGCCTCACCGGCAATAATACCGTTACCTTCAATATTTCCAATAAAATCCAATTCATTGATATCTTTTAGCACTTTATGTGTTTGAGTAAGCGTGTAGCCGCCTTTTGTATCTTCCGCGCCGATATTCAGCAACCCTAACCGGGGAGTCGTTAAGCCAAGAATCTCTTTAGAATAAATATTTCCCATTATCGCGAAATGGACAAGGTGTTTTACATCGCAATGAATAGTTGCGCCGACATCGAGCAATAATGTGAATGCAGGTTTTGACTTGTCTAACACCAAATTCGGAATGACTACGGCGAGAGCGGACCGTTCAACACCTTCTATCATAGGAATATTGTTTGCGGCTGCAAGAATGACTGCACCGGTATTACCGGCGCTGAGCATCGCATCCGCTTTATCTTCTTTCAGGAGTTTTGCCGCTACCGATATGGATGCCTCCGGTTTTGACTCAAGGGCGTCACGGGGCGATTCATCCATCCCGACAAACTCTGCTGTATGGCGAATCTCAAATGTGCCGGAACGAGGTGGATATTTCTGCATGCATTGTTCGAGTCTTATCCTGTCACCGATGAGAATGTATTCTGCGTCAAATTCGTGCGAAGCCTGCGCCACTCCCTTGACAATTTCATCGGGGGCGTTATCTCCTCCCATCGCGTCAATTGCTATTTTTGTCATGGAAATAATATACAGATTTTTTTGCGGAAATTCCTATTTTTGGCGGATAATTTCCGGAGGGGTTTTTCGATTCTACTTTATGTAATCAATGAGTATCAGGTCGGAATATGAACTGTAGCGGTTATTATCAAAATTCTTTATAAAATCAATCATCCACTGCAGTCTTGTCGTGTTACGAGGACCGAAAGAATTGTCATCCCAGTAACTCCGCTGGTAAGTCCATCTGATAAATACTGTTTTACTGCTTATCGGAAGATTTTTTACGTTTTCTCCCCATTTTAGCCACAGATTCCAATCACGAAGCAGGTACTGTTCAACGTTTGACACGTAAAAGGCGGTAACTTTCAGGTGATTTTCTTGCAGATAATCCGCCACAGCCTTTAGCGCTTTTCCTCCTCCAAAGTTCCCCGTAACCGGTATTATCCTGTTCTCTGCGTGCATTTTCTTCAGAAATAAGAAATCTTCCCTGCTGTTAAAGGGATTACGCTGGTTATTATTCCGGTCGCCAATCTGCAAAAACTGCGCATAGGTCGGAAACCAGGAGTATGCGTTTCCATTGTAGGTTATCTCAAGATTTAACCTGAAGAAAGTACGGAAAATCCTGTCTAACGAACTAAAGTCAGCGTCAGTCAATGGATATTTGTATTTTTCGGTTAGAACGTTTTCGATTTTTGCCAGGTTATCTTTGAACATTCCCGGGTCGGAGGGAGCGCGGTAAAAATAGTATATCATCCGGCTGATATTGGAATCTTCGTCAATTCCGGAATTTGGATTGAGAGGTTTCGAAAATAATATCGAGAAGAATTCCGCCCTTGTATCCGCCATTTCGAACAGCACTTTATATATGAGGTGCTGCAGCATGTTTTGCCGCCTGATATCGACAATAAAGGCAATGTGCGGTTTGATGTTTGCGATATAGGTGAAATTCTGATTGGGACCGACACCTATATAAGCGCCGCCATGGATATCAAGTTCGATGAACTTATCGAGAACTTCCAGGTAGCTCGTTTCATTCGAGACCCAATTATCATTACTAAAATTCCCTCCCGCTTCAGAAAATGAGTCCGAAATCCTGGTGAATTCATCGGCGGAAATAACAGGAATGACCTGGGAGACCGCCGGATTCTCCGTCAGAAAAGCCAGGAAAACGCTAAAGAGTATTATCCCTGTTAATTTGTTTCTATTCATGTCTTGTAAAGCTGAGTATGATTATTTGATTATATAATCAAGATGTTTGACATCGTTGTAGGAGTAATACCTGCCTTCGTTGTAGTTCTTTATGAACGTATTCATCCATTGTAATTTGGTCTCGTGGTAACCGCTGTAGCCCTGTTCGTATATCCATCGTATAAAAACAGATTTGTCGTCGAGAGGTAGAATTTTTACATTTCTTACCCAGTTTGCCCAATCGTTCAGATTTCTAAACAGGTATTGCTCGACGTTCGATACATAATATGCCGTTACCGTCAAGTTATGTTCTCTCATGTATTCCGATATTCCACGCAGCGTCTTACTGCCTGCAAAGTTACCGGTAACCGGGATTATGCGATTCTCGACGTACATTTTCCGCAGGTAGCGGTAATCGTCCATACTATTAAATGGATTCAGCTGCTCACCATTATATGACATTTTCAGCAATTGACCCCAGGTCGGATACCACGACCTCCGGTAACCGTTATACGTAATCCCCAAACCGTACAGCCGGAAGCTGTTGAGAACGTAAGAAATAGTAGACTGTTCCGATTCGGAAAGATTGTATTCATATTTTTCATCGAGCAGTTCGAATATTTTCTTTTCTGTTTTCCGGGTCAATTTTTCCTCAGGCATGACCGTATAAAAATAATCCACGATAGCATTTATGGGCGCACCGGCTTTCGGACCCGTTTCAGTGTCAAGAGGTTTTGAAATGACTTTTGAAATAAACGCGGCAGGGGTTTCTGATATTTCAAATAGTATTTTATAAATCAGATGCTGCATTCTATTTTGTTTACGGATGTCGACAATAAACGCCAGTTCGGGTTTGATATTCGCTATATAGGTGAAATTCTGGTTAGCGCCGACACCGATATATACTCCTCCTTCAATATCATTCTCATCGATAACGTCCAGTACATCGAGATAGCTGATTTCGTTTGATACCCAGTTGTCCGAATTAAAATAGCCGCTCTTTTCCGATAAAGATATGCTCAGCCGGGAGAACTCTTTGGGTGAAATTTCCGGTACGACCTGCGCAATGACCGCTTGACTTGTGAAGACAGCGATCAATACTGCCAGTTGGATTATCAATAATTTGCTGCGATTATTCATTAAATGCTCTTTCGTTTTTCTAATACGCTGCAATCTTTACTTCTAAAATACAAAACATAAACGGTAACTATTCAGTATTACCTGTCGATTCATGCAGTCTAAACATAAAAAATCAAATATACACACGAAAAGGTAGATTTGCAATCGTGTTATGATTTCTCTTTGGTTCGCCAATTATAATTATAGCTCTTTAATTTTAATGTACAGATCAGTGGTGTCCGGTTAAAATTCACAATCGTTGCCGGAGTTCTTTGTTACATAAGGAATAAGGTCTTGTTATTGTTGTTTATGATACAGTTTCGACACCCCCCTAAATCCCCCCTCGAAGGGGGAATTCCCGTTCGACTCAAGCGGCTTAAAAAATCCCCCTTTTTAAAGGGGGAAAAAGGGGGATTTTGAACACAAGGGCAATTACAATGACCAAAAAAAGTTCGGGAAATCCTGAATCCCCGAGAAAAAGGGGCCATATAGTGGCAGGCCAAATAGTGGCAGGCAGGCTAAGTTCAGGAAAGTATTTTTTAACCGGACAGTAGTAAATCTACCTGTTTAAATCATGCAGTCAATTTCTCCAAATATTCCTTTGCCATGTATTGATAT
>JADFON010000256.1 GCA_022562855.1 Candidatus Zhuqueibacterota bacterium
GGTTGTACGGGTCACGGCTGTCATTTTCAAACCATTCGGGCGTCGTATAACTTGGAATACCGGGAGTGTGTGTCAAAAGGTGATGAACGGTAATCCTGCTCCCGGTATCGCGGCGGTAGTAGGGGAGATAATCCGCGATTGTTTTTTCGAGTTCGATCTTTTTTTCCTCAACAAGCTGCATTATCAGCATAGAAGTGAACTGCTTTGTAATAGACCCAAGTCTGAAAACCGTTTGAGGCGTATTGGGAACATCCAGTTCAATGTTTGCAAAATTATACCCCTTTTTCAGGAGCACTTCTCCGTCTTTTGCGATCAGTATCGTGCCGCTGAATCTATTCTGCTTGATAAGTAAATTCAGATACTCATCAACTTTTTGTTCGATACCCTGCGGATATAAAGCGGATGAATAAGCGAACGTAAATAGTAGTATAAGAAAATACGACAAGAATCTTTTTATTGCATAGAACGCTTTCATACGTGCTCCCGGTAATGAACGACAATAATAATAGAAATTTGATTTATTTATTGTTGGGCAACATAGATACAAAAGAGCATAAAATCAACAGTTATGGTCGGTGAAAATCCATTTCGGGATAAAATTTTGGCGGGTTATCAGTTGGTAAGCCGGAAGTCAGCCGTATATAACTTTCTTCACCATATAAAGCCTGAGTGGTAAATTTTTTCGGAGGTATGAAGTATAAAGAATATCAGGAACATACTCAACGATCTCCAAAGGAAGAACGAAACTTCGGATTTATAAAGGTTTTTCATCACTTTCCGGTAAGTCCACCCTGAACCTTGCTATTGCCCGGATATCATCGGGAATTGTTCGGCAGCATCCCCCGATTATTTCCGCTCCACACGAATACCAAAGCTCCGCCAACCGGTAAAAATCCCCGATGTCTTCAGGTTTTCCGCCCCAAATTTTCTTTTGAGCGTCAAAACATTCCCCGGAATTCGGATAGACGATCACAGGAAGAGAGCAATTATTTTTAATCGCTTTGATCGCAGGTTCGATAAAGGAAGGTTGCGTACAATTGACCCCGATTGCCGAAAGCTGAGCGTGCCCTTCAAAGTAAGAAGCGACTTCCCGCAATGACTCTCCTCCGCTGATATGGTTCTCGTCGCGTATGCTGAAACTCAGCCAGGCATACGATTCCGGGAAACCCTCGAGAATTTTCACAAGTGTCTTCGACTCGGTAAAATCAGGGATGGTCTCGAACGCAAACAGGTCGATGCCGTTGGTATTGTCCGAAACTTCAATAAACGTTTTTATCCGCTGATAATGAAAATCATAAAGCTCGTCGTCCGAAATATCGTACTCTCCCCTATACTCCGATCCGTCCGAAAGATACGCTCCGTAGCTTCCGATAGAAGCGGCAACCAGTGGTTTCGGTCGTCTGACAGTCCCCTCTTTTTGTATTTTATCCCAGCATGCTTCTCTCGATTCACAAGCGATCCGCACAGAAAGGGCAAAGATATTATCAATTTCTTGCGTTGATAAACCCAGTAATGCAAAACCGGGATAGGTCGCTTGATACGTGTTGGTGGTGATACAATCCGCCCCGGCGTCAAGATACCTCTCATAAACGGTTTTGATCAATTCGGGATCTTCTAACAATAGTCTGGCAGACCAGAGTTTATGATTCAGGTCGCAGCCCAGCCGTTCCAATTCGGTCGCCTGACCCCCTTCAAGCACCATGAATTTACATTGTGACAGAATATTTTGTATGGGGTCCATGGGATAGTCTTATTATTTTCCGGTAAATGACAAAAATTGAATTCTGCCATGATTTGATTGGCATGCCGGTGATAATGTACGATTTGACGACATTTTTATCAAACAAAATGATATTTGTGCACGGCGAGATAGTGAGGAAGCGCTTTTACAACATTGGGTTATTCACGACCCCACAAAAGATAACATACCCCATGACGAATTTGAAGCACAAATTGATTAGGAAAACAGGGCAAGGACAGCTCAGGGCTGTAATTTCGAGAAAATTAGATAAATTTTTTATCGATGAGACCGGTCTATAAGGGTAAAATTCCTTTTCCCCCCAAGATTAAGTTTTATAGTAACTGAACTTTTGTAATTTCTGAAAAAGATTCCGAAACCTCTTATTTGGGGTTTTCACGTAGTAACCGCTTGTCGTGGCAGCATCCAAATCAGGAAAATACAAAAGTTTTAATATTAAAATACTACAGTTATGCGATAAACATAAAAGGGCGACCGTATAACCTGCCGCCCTTGTAAATAAATGGAGAATTACCTCTTAAACTATATATAATTTTACTTATTGTAAACGAATTTTAAAGTACCCGTACCTACTATTGGTATAGTCATTCCCATAGCAGTCATTGTTATATCCAGGTTAATTCCGGTCCGGCTGTCAAGTTCGATAAGTATGCCTTCCTTGTAGGCAAAATAGTAGGTGTTGTTATTTGTGCCATATCCATAAAATTCGGTGTTCATACCATTGGCGATGCCTGAACCTGACAGAGTATAATTATCCGTAGCGGTTATTTTTACGCACTCAAATCCAAGTCTTTGCTCTATTCCTGCAAATAGGTAATCGATCTCAGATTTCAAAATCATTTTAAAGTCATGCGATTCTATGTTTTGTTCTCGAATTCCTTTCCATGTATCAGAGACATTAACCGGTGAAGGGGCAAGAATCGGCAGCAATTCTATTAAATTGAGGTGTGGCGGTATCAATCCCTCAACCCTGGGTATGTCATCAAAATTAATAAATTCGATATCTTCACCTTGTCTTCCGGTGGCTATTTTTAACGCAACACCAACAATAGACGAAACACTAATGTTCATTGAACCGGTCATATCGCTGGTAGAATTTAAGGAAAGGTCTGTAAAGGTCAGCTCATGATCGAGAATATTGGAAGACTCACCGGTTACAACATGGGTCGCAGTACCGGTTAATGATTCTGTCTGGCTCATAACCTGACCCTGAACTTCCATTGTGGACGAACCGTATCCGGTAATTGTGTAGCTGCTCACCTTTCCTTTTTCTATACCATACTCGAGAGTATATCCGGCGTCGTTGGTGGCAAATGTCGAACAGCTAACCAGTATGCCTGTTACCAATAGTAGAATTGCTGAAGAATATAAATTACCAAATATATTAGTTTTCATAATTACTCCCCTCAAATTAGTGCAAAATAATATTACCTAAGAAAGTCCATTATCAATATGTTTTAATACGAGTCTTTATGATAACAAGTTGCTTAGATAAACCTTTTGAACTATGCATTGTCATAACTTCTATTTTTCCAGTATCCTCAGTGTCTTCATCCGATTCCGTTTCCTCTGAATATAGAGCGCTTTCTACTCTTTCCCTCGCAGACAAATTGTCATCACTAGCCAAAAGAAACTCGATTATTTCTCTCTTTACTTCATAACTCAATTCAGAAAGGCCGGCAACGATGGAGTCAACATTATTGGAGATCAATTGTTCCGCGGTGCTCACAAAATCAGAAAGAGTTTCTTTGAGCCTTTTCTGCCATTTTTTATCTTCACCAGCCCTTTTCAAGGTTTCAACCAGAGAATCACCACCATCTATGAACATTGGAAGGACTTTAGTTCGAAATTTCCGCTCTATATTCTGGAAGTGTAATAAAACAATCCGAATTACGAATGGATGATCTGGCAATATGACAAGTCGTAGAATAGCCAACAATACCTCTTCGGACAAATCCGTAGCACGCACTTTACAATCTATGCCTGACACCTTGAGCTTATTAACATAGTAATCAATAGCTTTCTTCGCGGGTAGCAAGATAATCGTGTCTGACTTTTCAGATGCATCCAGAGTCTTGAGAAGTTTCACAATTTGTTCAACTTCGGCTTTGCAGCTTATGAATGAAGCAATTACCAAATCTCCATCTTCATCTTTGAAGGGCTGAAGCTCTTTATCCGCAAATCCGGCAGGATCCATAAACCTCAGCATGTTGTTGGCTGCTGTTAGCACTTTCCTTGGACACCGACGGCAATAGACGAAATTGACATACTCTACATCATCCTGAGAAAGGAGATTT
>JADFON010000257.1 GCA_022562855.1 Candidatus Zhuqueibacterota bacterium
AATGCTATAATCAAATCCACATGAGCAGGCAGCGTGTTGATAAAATCCCAGCCGGCTGTTTGCCAAGTAAATGCATTCATCACAACGATTAAAAACACACGTAAAAGTGTCGTTAATTCAATTCATGTCATATCAGTTTCCCATAAGTTATTTGGCGCATCTGCACTTACTTATCTCCTCTTGTGCAATGGGAATCCGTTTCTTTACAGCGAGGTCATATCAAAGAACGCTACCCCAACCAGAAAGAATATTACTATTACTACCGTCTAAAACAATTCAGTTCATATATCGAAAAAATCTGCCACAGTCAAACAGAGGTACAGTCTGGGTAGAAAACGTTACCTGGTTCTGGCAAAAATGAAAATTCAGGCAGCCATGACGATGATGGCTATCAACTTACAAAATATGGCGTTATTTAATAAATCCGTCCAATCATGGAAGCAGAGGGAAAATATCTTCAAAAATAAATCGACTTTGAAAATTTAGTAAAACCGCTTGTTCTGTTGACTTATATTGCTTATTTCTCTCTGATGTGACATGGCGCACAGCAAAAGATATTTCTTTTTGTTATATTAACGCAAGAAATTGTTTTTATGAATAATTTAAGTAAAATAAATCAAAAACGGATTACATTGTATACTATTTCTACAGTTCTTGGCATCTCTGATGCCGACTGCTTTTATTAATTGATCATCCCTTGTTACGATAATCTCTACTTATAAGAAACTACCTGAATTCAAATAGAAATTGTTTTCGTCATTAATATAATATATCGCTCATAACCATACTTGAGGTAAAAGGAAATGATTAATTCGAAGAAATTTTACAAAGGCGAAGTGATTATCAGTGAAGGAGAGCGCAACCGAGGCGCTTTTAGAATTCTTGAAGGAAAAGTTGAAGTTTCTTTAAAAGGTTCCAATGTGGTAACGAGTCTTGCAATTCTCGAGGAAGGTGAAATTTTCGGAGAAATGAGCCTGATCGACAACCAACCGTATTCTGCTACCGTAACAGCTTTATCTGACGTCGAATGTATTATCCTTGATCCGAAAGCATATCAAACGGAAATCGAAAATTCCGGTCCTATTTTGAAAGAACTTATTTCTTTTTTTGCTCACAGAATTCGCGTTGCAAGTAAGAAAATCAGCACTATTGCCGACTCGGAAATAAAACACAAAAAAGTAGCAAAACTAAAGCAGAATGAAGCTGAAGTGCTCCAACATATTGCAAAAACCGGAGCGGAATTACAGGAGATATTGAATTGGGAGGAGGCTGTTGAAAAAGTAAAAAAATCACTGTATGAACTTGGATTCGATAAAGTCAGTATAGAATTTCAAAACAAATCTGTAGTGAAAATAAAGGAAACTACCTTAGTAACGAAAGGCGATTCTAAATATCTTCATATTCCTTTTTCTGCCGGAACGGATTATGGAATTTTATCACTGAGCTTGCTGCAAGACGAGGCTTCCATTGTGAATACAGGAATTTTCAAAATATACAAAAGTCTCTTGTCCTCTTGTCTTATAAAATGCAAATCGTATAGCGCATTTGCAAATATTGCAACTGAATTAGAGAGCTATATGTCTGAATCGCGTATTAAGGAAATATTTGAGGATTTGAAATTGTCTATAAATTCTTTTTCCGAATCTACGCTTGAGAAGATAATGGCTATTCCCGACCAACTAAACAATGGGAAAAAGATTGAGGATATTTCTTTTGATCTTACAATCGGGTTTCAGGAAATTGACAGGCTTTCGCAGGAACTTGATTTAATCAACAATGTTTACAGCAACATAAAAGTAATCGCATCCGGTCAAATACCTGAAAAACTTGAAGGAGTTGATAAGAATATCGACAAAAAAGATGAACAAGTGGACATCGACGCTTTAATACATGATTTTAAGTAACCGATATTCAAAAAGTTCATATCATTCCCGGCAGCTAAATTACCCGGTAGTTTGTTTACAGGTTTTCCTTACTGGTGAAAGATCACATCATAATGCTTGGCAAAGGGTTCAAATTCCGTTAGAAATTTAATATCGTCAGGGTAATATTGGGCAACTTCGTAATCGTCTCCGGCAAACTCAACTATAGATTCTTTTGAATCCCACAGGCTAAGAACATAAAAATGTGATTTATCGCCTTCCGTTCTTTTCAATACAAAAACTTCTATGTTTCCGCTTACCTTTTTATAATCCGGAATTCCTATCTTTTTCATATAGTCAAGATATTCATCTGTTTTGGAAACAGGAACGACGCCATGCCATATTCTTGCTATCATTTTTATATCTCCTTATTAATTTGATATTGAACGATAATTATGAATTGTTAATATCTGGCATCCTGATCCCCAAAACCATATTACATAAATTTAAATCTAATTCCCTTTCATTTATTAAGAAGCTTTGTCAAAGCAAACACCTTGATTTTCACAAAAGTCGAAATTGATTTTTTAATATTGTCTTTTATATTCAATTTAAAAAGTTTTGTTCCATTTTTTGATTGATTTATCATTAAAACAGAAGAAAGAATGGCTCCTGCTCCTAAAATTATCTGCATGTTTATTGGTTCATTGGCAAATAACCAGCCAAGAATTATAGCTACCAGGGGATTGAAAAATGCATACGTACCTACTTTGGAAGGAGTGCTGACTTTAAGAAGCCACACATAGGCTGCATAAGCTACGATTGAGCCGAATGTAACTAAATATACAAAAGATACAATTGACAATGCCGATATCGCGCGAAATGAAAAGAGCGATAATTCTCCATGAAGCAAACCAATTGCCGTTAATACAGTCCCTCCTACAAGCATTTGCAGACTTATAAAGTAAAGTACAGGTAAAGTTGACTTTGAATGCCGTGAAATCAAAGAACCTAATGACCATGCCCCTGAAGCAAATGACAGCATTATTGCCCCTAACACCACTGAACTGTACGATAAATCCGTCGAGATAAGTATATTTTTATCTATTCCTGAAATTAGGGCAACTCCTCCTAAACCAATAGCTATTCCTACAAATGTTCTATTATCGGGACGATTTCTATCAAATGACATCCAATTCATGATCACAATCCAAATTGGCATCGTAGCTACCATTACCGCTGCAAATCCGGAAGGAACAAATTGTTGTGTCCAGACTACGATACCATTCCCGCCCACAACCATTAATATTCCCGAAATTGAAGAAGATTTCCAATCAGCCCTATCAGGAAGGCATTTATTTCTATATAAACTCCAGACAAATAAGATAAATCCAGCAATTAGAAACCTGAATCCTGCCATAAGAAACGGCGGCATTGTGATCATGGCAAACCTAATCGCCAGGTAGGTCGAACCCCAGATAAAGTATATGCATGCAAAGGCTGCAAACACTAATCCTGTGGAACCTGCTTTTTCTGTTATATTCATTTTTCTATGTGTCGTCGCTTTTCAACTGCTCTGATTGATAAATTCTGGAGGTTTCCTTGGTAGTTTCTAAGACAATTATCGTTCTTGTAGATTTCACAGTCGGTACTTTACCGATTTTTTCTCTCAAGAATTCAGATAAGGATTTATTATCCTTCAGACGCATTTTTAACAAAAGACAATCTTCACCTGCAACGTTATGTACCTCCATAATTTCCGGGAATTTTGCTAATGCAAGCCCGGTGGACAGCTCCCCTACCCCCTCGGATGAGCGGACAAAAACAAATGCTAAAAGTTTCAGGTTGAGAATTTCCGGATTCAATTTCGCTGTATATTCTTCGATACATCCGCATTCTTCGAGTTTTCTTATTCTTTCAAGCACTCCGGATGGGACCATTCCCACTTTTCTTGCTATTTCACTGTTCGTTATTCGAGCATTATTTTGAAGTAAGGTTAAAATCTTATGATCGATTTTGTCCATTGCGATGATCCTTTGCGTTAAATCAGAATATGTATCAATATATAAATATATTGTCATTACTACAAGACGATATATGACAATTATTCATATATAACTGATTTATATGAATAT
>JADFON010000258.1 GCA_022562855.1 Candidatus Zhuqueibacterota bacterium
TAATGTACGAATTTTCTCCCTTATTTCTCCCAGTTTTATACTCCGGGGAAACTCAAGCAGAAACAGTGAGTATCTCGCAATTGCCCGGTCGTAGTCCCTCAAGATATCGGCATAGATATCTCCGATAGCCACAAACGCTTTTTCTGCAAGTGTGCTTTCCGGGTACAAACCAATCAAAATTTGAAACGATTCGATAGATTCGTCATACCTGCCGAAATCTCTCTGTAATTCCGCTATCCTGTATCGAAAATTGTCTGCGATAGGGTGGGATTCAGCCGCGGATAAACCCGACAGGAGCAGAGATTCCGCTTCTGAAAGTTTCCTCTGCCGGATAAGCAGCTCAGCCCTCATATAATTCATCAGAGGTTCTGTATCTCCTGCCAGGTTTTTATCGAGAAACAGCATCGCATCCATAATATCGTTGCTTAGATTGTTGTTCCTGGGGGTTTTTACAAATAGATCTTCGAGAGATTCTTTGACATGTGAAATATTACCTGAATAATGTTCGTTTAAGATTAGATTGAACTGAGCCTGTAGTTTTGCGGAAAGAAATCTATTGTTTGCGGTTTCCAGCAATTTGTAATATTCTCCGGCTTTTACCAGGTCATTTCCCGCCAGGTAACAGTTCCCAATATTTATCGTTGCGTCCCATGCCAGTTTTGTTTGAGGCGCCAACCGGCGCACAGTCTCATACGAATCGATAGCCCTGTCCAGATCAAACAGCCGGTGAAATCGAATTTCAGCGATGCTGTAATGAGCCTCAACAGCCCACTGGCTGTTCATGAAATTCCCTGTAATAAATTCGTATTCGTCAAGCGCTTTCTGAAGCATGGTTTCATCCTGGGCGCCTGGCGGTTTTGTGGCTGACGATCCGGTACCGGCGCTTTTTTCCAACGACTGCGCCAGACCGTAACGTGTCCGACCCGCGTCTTTACTT
Organism: Candidatus Zhuqueibacterota bacterium; assembly: GCA_022562855.1. Lineage (GTDB taxonomy): Bacteria > SM23-31 > SM23-31 > SM23-31 > SM23-31 > JADFON01. Next base: position 938 of record JADFON010000258.1, read on the forward strand.
TCGGGAAACGTCTTAAGTACGTAGTTATATGCGTCAATCGAGTAATCGTATATTCCGATTTTATATATCTGGTCGGCGAACCCGAATAATTCGGCTCCGTTTGCCTTCACCAGTGAATCCAATTGTATATAACTTGAAAATGCCTTGTCATATTCTTTGTTTTTTATATAGAATCCTGACAGGAGCCTGCGAAAATTTGCATTAAGTGAAGAATCGGCTACGACTTTCTCCAACTCTCCGGTCACGTCGGCGACAATAGCGCTGTCCTGGGGAAAGCCGTTGATAATTTGTTCTACCGTTTTCTGAAAACCCGGATTGACATTTACCATATTCAGGTATTCCCGGGTTGCGAGTTTATACTCCTGCCTGTATTGGTAAATGCTTGCAAGTTCATTTGCAAAGGCTAACGGATTATTCAGATTTTTACGTCCGAGAAGGAGTGTCCCGATAGCGTTGTCATAAAGCCTGACGCTTTGCTGAAGTTGGGAAACCGTCCGGTAATTGAATTCCGCGCCGGGGTTCAATTCTATAATACTGTTCCAGGTGTCATGGGCAATATCTTCTTTACCTTGATAATAATTTGCCTTGGCGAATTCACCCAAAAGAGTAATATCGTCCCTTTTCTTTTGCAGCCCTTCATTTATGTGCCGGATCCATTCGTCATACATCTTGAGATTTTCCAGCATTCTTCTAACCTTTGTGAAATAGCTATTGTTTGTGGGCTGCGCTTCATGTACTTCTATATATAAAACGAGAGCTCTGGCAAATTCGCCCTGCTTTTCCAATTGTTGTGCAAGTGCAAACTTCTGATTTAATTGATTGTTCCTTTGAGCCAGCGTCTCAGATACTGAAATAGAGAGAATTACAAGCGCGGCAACAAAGAACTTTTCTATAAAATTAATTCTAATCATAGTATCAGACGATATAATATTAGACCGGATGATTTTTTTTGATAAAATGTTTTGAATTTTTCCTTAATAAATATATATTAGTTCATATCGAATATCAAATACCTGAAACTACTTTATGAGTTCGGGCGTTTAATTAGTAAAAAGGAGTAACGTTCGTGGACGGGACAACGTATCAATTTATTTTTCTTTCTTTTGGAATTGGTCTTTTAATCGGAGGACTGACATCCTACTATGTAATGCGCCGTTCGCTAAATCGCAACATCAAATCCATAACCGACCACTTTAGCGTAATTACTGCCCACAAAGAGATAAAAGAAGAAAAAGTCGATACAAGACGCGAAAACCTTCTTCTTTTAGCGGATAAATTAAGACAGATCGAAAATAACATTCAGAAAATCCGTAACCGGGAATTAGACGGTTATATCGACGATTTAAACCGGCTGTTAGAACAGACCGGAATCGGACAAATAGACAAAAAAAATTAGTTGTTCTTTTTGGGTGTTGTTCCTCCCTTCCTGTTTAAGATTTCAAAGTACTTTCTGATTAATTCCTCGAAATCCCTTGTATAGCCTTCTTTTAATGCATTGATCAAATCTTCTTCAAGGAGCCGTTTTTGCCCGCCAAGATTTTCGGGTAACTTTCCCGGATCGATTCCTTCATAACGACCCGCCGACTCGGCAATTCTATATTTGCTGAAATCCCTACGGTTTATGGAACGTTGCGCGTCGAGCATCCGCGAAAGTATTTGTTCCTGAAGTTTCCTGGTTCGTTCCGTAACATTAATCTCTTCCATGTCTTTAATGACTTCTTCCATGTCTTCGCCCATTTGACCCAATCTCTCTTTCATCCCCGTTTGGTCTTGTATTTCCTGCAGCAGTTGCTCAAGGCTTTTCCGGAGAAGTTCCTGGTCACCTGCAAGACGAAGCATTTGCATCTGTTCTTCAAGAGATGGATTGCCGCTTTGCGGCATATTCCCCGATTCCTGGTTTATCTGCTGCTGCCGCTCCGACATTTGCTCCAAACGCTCCATAAATTCACTGTATCCCATCCCGTCGTTCGATTCCTGTATCTGTTTGAGCGCGTTTCTCAATAGATTGACCGTTTCGTTTAGATTCAGAAGTGACTGATCCTGGTTCGTAATCGAACCGTTCTTGTTTCTGGCTTCAAGCATCGATATTGAAGATTGCATCGAATTAACCGATTTGCTAATTGACTCGACAATATCCGGTGTAATGAAAAAAGATTTTTCGGTGAGACGAGTAAGGTTGCCGATAACCGTCGACAGACCGCTTTTCATGTTGTTTTGACGGTCGGCTACTTCACGAAATTTGTCGCTATTGGTTGTCAGCGAGTTGCTTTCTTCTTTCAATTCTTCCTGTCTGTAAGAAATCTCGAGTAAATCGGATGCAGATTTGAGTACGTCTTTCAATATTTCTTCTTTCTGTTCCTGCTGCATTTCCTGTTGAGCTTGTTTCAGGTCGTCATCGATTTCTTCCATCTCTTTTTCTATCTGTTTACCCATCTCAAGCGCTTTTTGAAGCGCCTCCTGTGATATCTCTTTGCTCATTTGCATCATTTTTTCCGAAAGCTCTTTCTCATCCATCTTTTCTAAAATTTCACTTAATTTGCCGGTTGAAAAGTCGGGTTGATCGATCATTTTTTCAAGGAGCGATTCCAGTGATTTCTGCAAATTGTCAACATTTTTTGCGAGGTCTTTTTCCTGTCTGACAAGGTTGTCATTTTCTGATTTCTGTATCTCCTGAATTTGAGTTTCTGACAGGGAATCAAGTTGGTTGTTCACCGTTTTCTGTATCTCGGTTATGTTTTCCGACTTTATGACTACTTCATCCATCATTTGTTCGATCTGAAGACGTTTTAGTATATTGAGTGTTCGTTTCACACGCTCCATATAATTTTCCTGCTCTTCACGCAAATTTTCCAGGCTCTGCCTGTTTTGTTCCATTTCGGAAGTATTTTCGAGGGATTCCCGCATCCGGTTCATGGCATCCTGCATGTCGGGTAGAGCGAGTTCTCTCAGAAGTTCCTGAAGTTCTTTATATCTATCGAGTGTTTCAGCGGACAACAGGTCGTTCTGTTCAAGTTTTTCGACAAGTTCTGTTATCTCTTTTTGTATTTCAC
>JADFON010000259.1 GCA_022562855.1 Candidatus Zhuqueibacterota bacterium
AAATAAATAACGATACAGGGTATATGCCCGAAGTCAAACAGACTTTTACCATACAGAAACCCGTTCGTTCCGGTTCCGTACCGGTTCTTGTGAAGGCGTCCCAGCTTCAGAATAATTCAAAATTTGAGATAGGTATGAGGGTGGCTCATGAAGATTTCGGTCTTGGTGTTGTACAAAATGTAGAAGGAGAAAGGAACGCAGCCAAGATAAAAGTGCTTTTTGAAGGGAACGTATTAAAAAATCTTATGGTTCAATACGCATCATTGAAAATTATCGGGGATTAAATCATTAAAAAAAAGAGATGGATCACAATCTCATTTAATATGAAATTTATTCGTTTGACAATTGTTTCTTTTTTTATAGTACTCTTGGCGATAGTATCGGTTCGTGGACAGGAAATAAAAAGTGTCCGGGATTTCGGTTTTGCAGAGTCCCTTTTTGAGCAAGAATTATACAGAATAGCTATAGACGCTTATGAAAAGTTCATGTTCAACAACCCGGACAGCCCGCTGAATGCAAATGCCCGATTCCAGATGGGCAAAGCCTATATGGAATTAGGGGATTTTGAAATGGCGAGGGACGCTTTCGAAGAGGTAACGGTCAGGTATAAAAAATCGCCGTTAAATAGTGACGCCTGGAATCTGCTTGCCGAATGTCATATCTTGCTCGGTCAACCGGCTATAGCGGCGGAAACATTCGAAGCGATAGCAGATATTTTGTTTGCCGATTCGCGCTATACCGTTCCTGCTCTATACCGTGCCGCCGAAATTTATGCGGAACTCAAAAACTACGAAAAAACCTATGGTCTGCTATACAGATTGACCGATAATTATCCTGAACACCAACTCTATCCGAAAGCGGTAATCCGGCTGTCCGGTTTGTACGCCGGTCGAGGTGATTTCATCAAGGCAATCCGGGAACTTACAAAACTCGAAAATTCGAATGTTTCAGAGCAGGCGAAGTGGGAAGCAATGTATTACCGGGGTAGTTATGAGCTTGCGGTAAATAACATTACAAAAGGCGAACAAACCCTGAATTATGTTTTATCTGCCTCACCTCTCGATTCGCCAATCCACCAAAAGACTATAACAGTCCTATCCCGGCATCACCAGTCAAGAGAAAATTTCGATAGCGCGGACAAAATTCTTGAACCGTTGATCAACCTGAGAACTGCGAATAACAGGTACAGAGGCGAAGCGTTTTTGCTGTCCGGAATTTCGAAACAGGTACGAGGAAATTTTGAGGAAGCGAGAAATTCATTCGATCAGGCTCTTTCTATGCTTGAAGACTCACCGCAAGTATACCGGGAATGCCTGTATTATGCCGCGCAGAATGCGGCAAATCTCGAAGATCTGAACCAGACGTATACCTATTTACAGGAAATGTTTAACAATGATTGGCTTGAGACGTCACCGGTTGAGAAGATTGCAGATTTTGAATTGGAGGCATTCGCATTATTCCTGCAAACCGCGAATCTCGTTAACAGATCTTTCGATATCGCTTTATTTTCAAAAAACATAATCGAGAAATCGAAAATGTTTCCCGGCGCGGAAACTTTCCTGGAATGGGGAAGGCTTTTTTCAAAGTCGTCTATAATCAGAACGGCGAATGAACTGTATGAAACGGGATATTCTCTATACCCCGAGGAAAAAGGGAGCGATTTTCTCCTTTTGGAACGGGGAAATACTTTTGAATTGATGGGGGATTACCAATTAGCCGCTGGGAATTATGAGCAGGTAATTAAAAAATTTTCCGGAGGAGAAGCTGCGCACATTGCGTCAAGAAAAATCGACTATATAAACCGGAAGTATTCGTCACTAAATCCGGAAGAAACGCTCCTGAGACGTTTGGAGTTACTGGATCAAGGGCAAAGCGCCGATGGCGCGTTTATGCAGGCGGAACTGCAATTCGATCGTCGTCGATATGATGAAGCGTTAAGGAATCTAAGGGATGTAATTGACAATGGTGAATCCGGGAAAAATTATGCGGATGCTCTCCGGTACTCCGCGCTAATTCACGATAACAGGTATATCATTTATTCTTTTGAAAAGTCTCCGGTGTTGGCGCAAAGAGAAGCGCGGGAAGCGGTCGGGTTTTATCAAAACTATGCCGATAATACACCGGATAGTGAATTCGGTGATAGCGCCCGCAGGAGGATTGTCGATCTGACAATATCTATGGAGGATTTGCATAGAGAGAAAATTCTCAGGGCAAGAGATTTTGTTCAGAAGTTTTCGGACGATACCCGGAACGATGCCGCCGGATACGGAAAATTCATACTGGCGGGACTGCTGATAAACTATGGAGAGAATCCCGGCGATATGGCAGAAGCTTCCGGGATTCTTGCAGATATAGAATCCGGCACAAATGACGATGGCACAAAGGAAAAAATAAGTTATCTGAAAGTAATAGCCGGTTTAAAACTTCAGGACGATCAGGAGGTTGTCCGGGCAGGCAAGCAGTATGTCATCGACTTTCCTGACGGTATGCATTCACCTGAAATACGGTTCAGAGGCGCCGGCGCTCTTTTTAATTTGGATAATACTTCTACGGCTATGGCATGGATCGAACATTTGAAAAATCATTATTTCTACAGCGGTTACGTTGACAGCGCAAAAGTGCTGGAAGCAGACATCCTGGCGAAAGAGGGAAAGACGGATGAGGCGATAAAACTGTACCGGGATGAACTCGTCAAGGCATCAGAAAGTGATAATCCGAAATTGTTGGCTTCTCTGCTTAAGAAAACCGGCGATTCGTATGTCACTGAAAGAGATTTTGTTACAGCCTCCGACCACTACAACATGTATATTTCGACCACGGAAAACATTAGAGAAAAGGGAGCCGGTTACCGGGCGTTGGCAAATGCATATATTGCACAAAATGACTTAGACGGCGCTATCGTTGCGCTACAGAAAATCATCGATCTCGATGTCGATTCCATTGTGACGCTGAATGCGGAAATCGACAAATCAAATTTGATGTTCGAGCTTGCCGGCGACCCGCTTGCTTCCGGTTATGACGCAAAATTACGTGCCGCGCAATCCGCATTTACCGAGTTGGCGAAGAAGTCTCTGCCCGATTCGATGCTCGCACAGTTCGAGTTTAATGCTCTTGCATCCTTGTACAGGCTCGACCGGCGTACACAGGCAAATAATGAGCGGAAGGATTTTGAGAACAAATACAAAAACCGGCGTCTTCCCTTTGGAGACTTGAACGAATATATGGGTCTGCTCAGGGTAGAGGAAGGAGCCGTGCACCAAAGAAATGCGGTTAAGCTGCTGAGTACTGCGAGACAGAAAGAAGCAGATGACCGGTTCAACGATGCGGAGAAGATATTTAACGATGTAATTAAGGATTTTTCAGCGGGTTCGAGCCGCCAGCTTGCGGAATATTATCTTGGTCTGCAGTTTGTCGCATACCAGGACCGCATGTCCGAAGGACTGCCCCTGTTGCGGGATTTCAATACTAAGTACCCCGACAGCCCGTACAAATATATGGTCTCTTTTCAAGTTGGTAATCTCTTCTATCAATTTGAAAATTACAAGGAAGCCTTTCTTTTCTATGATATTGCGGTTAATACGCCAAAAGGCAAAAATGATATTAATACGCACCGGAGATATATTGAGGCATGTGTCCGAGCCGGGTTCAAGGAAGAGCAGCTTCGTGCGCTCCGTACTTACATTGACCATTTCCCGAATGCCCCGGATAAAATGGGAAGATTAATCAGCATCGGGATTCTCTACAGAGACCTCGGGTTATACGATCTCGCTGTCTCGCAATTGAATGAAATTCTACAAAAGGCGGGACCGGGAGAACAGATAGAGATTCAGTATTACATAGGCGAAACCTATAGGGAACAGAAAAAATACACTCTTGCTATCGTGGAATATTTGAAAATTCTCGCATATGGCGACCCTTCTACCGCAATCGGTCGTGCATTTGATACAAATGCAAAGTGGTATATGGCGCTAAGTTTTGAG
>JADFON010000260.1 GCA_022562855.1 Candidatus Zhuqueibacterota bacterium
GTACTGTGTTAAAACACTTATAGTTCCTGAAATCAGGGCGGGCACGGCGCCAAAAAGAAGGTGCAGGCACGACGTGCCCCTACACGACTGCATCAGTGGAAATCGGTTTATTTACAAAGTGTTTTTTTCGTCAACATAGAGTTTTAACCGCGCTTGGTTTACCGCGTTATCTGCTCCTTCGGTTTTATCCGAATCAACGATTTACGTTGTTTCTTTGAGGAGAAGGCAAAAGCAAATTACAAACCGTAGAGGCACGGCACCAATAAGAAGGTGCAGGCTGTTCCGTGCCCAGGTATTACCTGATTACAGAGAAAGATTAACTTTCAAGCCGTCATAAGCGAGACTGACCGATTCGGGAAGGTCGTTAGAGACTTTGTCGTGGTCTAAATCGTGGCTGATATGTGTAAAAAGAGTCTGTTTTGCGCCTATTTTCGATGCTATTGCTATAGCTTCATCGAGGGAATAATGGGAAATGTGCGGTTCATGTCGAAAAGCCTCCAGGATAAGGAGGTCAAGGTCTTCAAGAAGTTTGAAATGTTCTTCGGGGATATGATTGACGTCGGTAATATAGGCGGTCTTTCCAAAGCGAAACGCAGTCACCGGCATCCGACCGTGGAAAACGGTAAACGGGTGAAAGGTCAGCCCGCAGATATCCGTAGTATCATTCATAAGACGTAAATCCACCTGCGGATAATACTGTTGAAGGTGTTCCGGTACGTCGAAAATAAAATAGAATATTTTCCTGATATTACCCAGCGTCGCCTGACTCCCGTAGGCTGCAATAGGGTGCTTTTGTTTGGAATTCAGCGGTCTGATATCTGTCAACCCCATAATATGGTCGGCATGATGATGGGTGAAAATCAATGCATCGAGATTGTCGATACCGTTTTTCAATAACTGAAGACGAAATTCGGGGGTTGTGTCGACGACTATATTTTTGCCGCGGAAATGAATACAGATTGACGTGCGCGTGCGCCGGTTGTATTCGTTTGAAGAAGTGCATACCGGGCATGTGCACCCGATTTCAGGAACACCGGAGGAACCGCCCGTCCCGAGGAATGTAATTGATAAGTCTATTGTCCGTGTTCCTCACTGTAATTGTTCCGTGTTCTTCTCTGCCATTGTCCCGCAAGTGGGTGTTGCACAACCCCGGCTGCGTAGTTCGGGTCGTCCCTGACCCGAACATTCGTGCTCATTGCGGGGTCAGAGACGACCCCGCATACGGATTTTGGAACCAATTCTTTTGTTGATCAACACCCACGCAAGGGACAATCTCTGCGCTGCAAAGTCCAGGACATTTTCGCATGCAAAACAATAACGTTTGGCATAAGGTATACCTTATCATACAATTTTTACATTGTCCTTGCCAAGTAACTCCCGCAATCCATTAATAGTCTCATAATCGGGATTTACCTGGTACTTTGACGAATTCATGGTGATTTGCTCTTTTGCCAGAGTCTGAACCTTTATTACCAACGAACATTTACCGTTTGCTTTGTTTACAAGGGAATCGATAGATTCCAAAGCAGACGGTTCAAGACCCTGTGCGGTCAAAGAAATGATCACATGCTTTGCGAACGCCTCACGGGCTTTATCGATAGGAATCATATCATCAATAATAATTTTTGGATTATCCTCTTCCCGCTTCGACAGCTTGCCGGATACAAATATCATTGAATCTTCCTGAGCAAGTGTCTGAAATTTCTTGTACGTATCGGAAAAAAGGATTGCCTCAATCGACCCGGAAAAATCCTCGATTGTCAAGAACACGATACTTTTACCCGGATCTTTTCTTGTCGGTGAAATTTTTAATGCCGTAATGATTCCCCCGTTTCTAACCGGTGTATTTTGTTTCAGACCGGGCAAATCGCTTATTTTATGATACGACAAACCTTCTAAATCGTCACGGAATCTATCGAGAGGATGACCCGACAGATAAAATCCCAGGACCTCTTTTTCCCGTTCGAGGATATTATAACGGGACCATTCCTCTGTTTCGGGCAGAGGCGGATATTCTTCAAATTGGTCTGAACCGTCTTCCGATTTTGGGTCGCCGTTTAACGCAAAGATGTTCGTCTGTCCCTTCTCCTTGTCCGAGGTCGATTTTTGCGCATAAGCCAGCGCCTTTTCTATAGCGGAAAATTTTTGGGCGCGCGTTCCTTCAAAATCATCGAGCGCTCCAGCCTGTATCAAACTTTCCAGGACTTTCTTATTTATGACACGAGAATCTATATGTTCGCAAAACTCGTAAAAGTGACGCACCTTTGAAAATTTGTCTCTCTCCTGCAAAAGGGCTTTCAAAGCGGACTTTCCCACATTTTTGACGGCGCCAAGACCAAACCGGATTCCGTCGGATTCAACCGTAAATTTTATTTCGCTTTTCATGATGTCGGGAGGCAGCGGCGGAATTCCCCTTGTTTTGCATTCTTCGAGAAGTACGACAATTCTGTTGGTCTGATCCATTTCACTTGATAACGTCGAAGCCATGAATTCGCGCGGAAAGTGAGTTTTTAAATAGGCGGTCTGATATGCCACAAGCGCATAACACACAGAATGCGATTTATTGAATCCATACCCTGCAAACTTGTCGATATGATTGAAAATTTCTTCTGCGGTTTCCTTTTTAATTTGATTTTTGACGCAGCCCTCGATAAATTCTTCCTTGATCTCCCGCATGAGATTAAACTTTTTCTTTCCCATTGCCCATCTGAGAATGTCTGCTTTACCCATAGGAAAGCCGGCGAGTTCGCTTGCAACGCGCATTACCTGTTCCTGATAAACGATAATACCGTTTGTCTCACGCAATATCGGCTCAAGTTTGGGATGAATATATTCAATCTCCTTTTCGCCATGTTTGCATTTTATAAAGTCGTCAACCATATTGTTGCCAAGCGGTCCCGGCCGGTACAGGGCGTTCATCGCAATCAGGTCCCCGATAACTTCAGGTTTTAGTTTACGGAGATAATCCCTCATGCCGGCGCTTTCAAACTGAAAAACTCCAACAGTATCGCCGCGTGCAAAAAGCTCGTAGGTCTCTTTGTCGTCAAGAGGAATGCGTTCGAGTTCCAGGTCGATACCTTGTTTATTGACTATGTTCACGCATTCCTGTATCACCGTCAGCGTACGCAAACCGAGGATATCCATTTTCAACAGTCCGATATCCTCTATGTGGTTCATTGAGAATTGTGTAGTCGTCTCACCCGTTTTCGGATTCTTGAAGAGCGGAAGATAGTTTGTCAGGGGTTGCGGGGCTATAACGATTCCCGCTGCATGAGTCGAGGCATGCCGCGAAATGCCTTCGAGGACCATAGCACGTTCGATAAGCTTCTTGTAGATCGGGTTTGAATCGATTGTTTCTTTTAATTCCACAGAATTTTCGAGAGCGGTCTTCAGGGTAATTCCTATTGTAGCCGGAATCAATTTGGCTATTTTGTCAACCTCTGCATACGCTATATCCATAACCCTTCCGACGTCTCTGATTACCGCCCGTGCATTCATACTTCCGAACGTGATAATTTGGGTAACGTTATCTTCGCCGTATCTTTCCTTTACGTACTTGATTATAGCATCGCGCCGTTCATAACAAAAATCGATATCGATATCCGGCATAGTGACACGATCGGGATTTAAAAATCTCTCAAACAGAAGGTCGTATTTTATCGGGTCGATATTGGTTATACCGAGAGCGTAAGATACCAGGCTTCCCGCCGCGGACCCCCTGCCGGGACCGACAGGAATATCGCTTCTCCGCGCAAAGTCGATAAAATCCTTCACAACAAGAAAGTAGTCCGAAAAATTCATTTTCTGAATTACCGCCAACTCATAATTTGCCCGCTCTTCTATTCCCGGGGTGATTTTTGAATATCGCCTTGCCAGACCTTCGTGCGTGAGTTTTGTCAGGTATGAATCAACACCTGCACTTTTATCCGGTTCGGGAATATCAACTTTAGGCAGGTTTTTTTCCTTAAAATCAA
>JADFON010000261.1 GCA_022562855.1 Candidatus Zhuqueibacterota bacterium
CGGCATTAAGAAGGTGTTCTCTATAAACAGGTATTCGTGGGTTTTGATTATCCATATCAATCAAAAAAAACTGCCCTGCCCCTTTTTATTTCGGGGCGTTACCGTCCAGAAATATGGAAAACCATGTCTCCATGCAGAGCATACCCCATAAAGTCCTGTCGAATTCGGATTCCTGGTTTTCCGACAGTTGCGATTCTATGCTTTCTTTACGGAAAATATTCCTGTTCAATGCGGTATTATTCAGCATTTTGTCCTTCAGAAAAGGTTTCAACTCCTTCTTGAACCATTGCTTTAAGGGGACAGGGAAACCAAGCTTATCTTGTCTCCACAATATCGATTCGGGAAGTTTTCCTTTCAAGGCTTTCCGGAGGATATATTTTGTTATACCGCCCTTGAATTTTATGTTCGAAGGCATCGAAAATGCAAGTTCAGCTATTCGCGTATCAAGAAACGGGACGCGGGATTCAAGCGACCAAGCCATGCTCATCCTGTCTTCGACCTGGAGTAATGCGGGCAGCCAGGCTTTCATTTCGTAATAGAGAACCTTATTAAGCAGTTCAAATTCCGGTACTGCATTGAATATTTCACGGAACGTATCAAAAGGATTGTAACCCTTAGCCATCTCCTGGATTTCAGGCGAAAGCAATTCAGATATTCGCTCATTTCTGAGGATCAGGCGGAAATACCGCTCATCTGGCTCGCCAAATAAACCTTCTTTGAAAAAGTACGACATGAGCGGTTGATACTTGTTCAATTGCGGCAGGTTTGGGAGCAGGTCCTTAAGAGGAATATGGAGATCGTAATTCGAAGAGCCGGCAATCGATTTTTTAAGCGCCTGTTCGAGATATAATATCAGGTACCGCGTGTAGCCTCCCAACATTTCATCGGAGCCTTGTCCTCCAAGTACAACGGTGACGTTTTCTTTTGCCAGCTTTGAAACAAAATACTGCGGGAAGAGTCCGGGAGCTGCAACGGGTTCATCGAGAAACCACATTAACCGGGTAAACTCCCGCTCAAAATCATCAGCGGTCGGATATGCCACAATGTGGTCGGACTTGCAAAAGGAAGAGGTTATGCCGGCAAACTCATGGTCATCATAAATACCGCCCTCTTTAAACCCGGCGGTAAAAGTCTTGAATCCGGAGGCGGATTTACCATTCCCGTCTAACAATCCTGATGCAATACTTGTCAATGCGCCGGTATCTACTCCCCCGCTGAGATGAGCGCCAAGAGGTACGTCGCTGCGCAACTGGATCCTTACAGAATCTTCAAGAAGACTACAAAGCTCATCTGCAAAATCGTCTTCGCTTCGATCAAAATCATAACTGTTTTCAACGTCCCAATACTTTACATTTTTTCCTTCGGGTCTTTCATCTGAAAGAAGCATATAATGACCGGGCATCAACTTTGAAATCCCCTCAAACAGCGTCTTTTCACCAAGAACATATTGAAAAGTCAAATAATCATAAAGAGCCGTAACATTCAAAGTCGCGCGTGAGCGTTGATATGCCAGGATCGACTTGATTTCCGAAGCAAATATAAATTCCCTGTTTCCCGGGTCGCTTTTATAGTAGAGAGGTTTAATCCCAAAGGGGTCACGGGCTATCATAAGGAGTTTTTTGCGCTTATCCCATAGCGCAAAAGCAAACATACCGTTCAGATACTTTACACAATCAGGACCATAATCTTCGTAAAGATGCAATATTACTTCTGTATCGCTTTTGGTTTTGAATCGATGCTTGTTTTTAAGACTGTTGTTTCGCAACTCGATATAATTGTAAATCTCCCCGTTCAGCACAATGACAATCGAGTCGTCTTCGTTTGACATAGGCTGCTGCCCGGTATAAAGATCGATAACACTCAGCCTTCTCATTGCAAGACCGATCTCTTCATTTACAAAAATTCCGCAATCATCCGGACCGCGATGCCGCATTATTTCCCGCATTTTCAATAGTCTGTCTCTGTCCGGGGTCGACTTTGTCGAATATACACCGCAAATTCCGCACATAATTTTATTTTTTCGTATTAAACATCAACTTTGCTATAAGTTTAAGATGACTTTTGGCAGTCGCAAGTGTTCTCAGTTTTGACTGACCAAACAACCGGTCGTACACAACGCACGGATATTCTTTGATCCTATAACCTTTTAAAAGAGCGTTGATAATCATCTCCGCAGTAGCAAGAAAATCGTTCGCATCCGGCATTATATCCGGAAGGATTTTTTTCCGGTAAACCCTGAACCCGCTTGTAAACGTGTAGATTTTCTGCCGTTTACTGCCTAATGCAAATTTATACAGCATTGCAACTCCACGGCTGGTCACAAACCTGTGAAGAGGAAAATTCCAATGCCCGTCAGGGTGCAGCGGAGAAGCAGTTACAAGATCGTATTCATCGGTCAATTGTTCGAGAATACGGGGTATTTCCATTTGATCATAATTTGTATCGGCGTCTATTGTGACAACCAATTCTCCCTCAGCCGAATTCAGACCCGATTTCAAAGCGGCGCCGAATCCCCCGTTTTCTTTTCGCTCCACAATTGTAGCGTAATCGACCTTTCCAAAATTCTCTTTGAGTAATTCGAGAGTTCTGTCCTCGCTTCCGTCATCCACGAGGACAAAATTAAACGTATATTTCTCAGGATCGTTCAGAGAGAGGATCTTGTCAATTTTGTCAAACAATACCGGGAGGGTATCCTCTTCATTATAGCACGGTATTACAACCGACACAGTTTTTGGGTTCATAGTTAACCGAATCGTTCCAATAATATTTTGATCATTTTTTCTGCGGCATGTCCGTCGCCGAAAATTTCATCCCTCGGACCTGTCGGATTGTGATTCAGGATAGCGTCTATTATCTTTTCTTTGTCCGCATCGCATACCTTTTTCCATCCGTTTGTAATGAGCGACTGTACCCAGATAATATCGATAAGGGTTATAATGGGCTTTTCAAGCATGTAGGCTTCCCTGCGGAGTCCTCCGCTATCCGTTACAACCTTATCCGCATGAGCCATCATTTTAACCATATCAAGGTATCCTAAAGGCTCCATAACTTCCACATTTGCGCTTTCTTCAAGATGTTTGAAAATCCCGAACTCTATCATCTTGTTCTTTGTGCGCGGATGCAGAGGCAGCTTTATTGATACCCCGGATTCTATAAGCGCTTCCGTAATATTTGTCAGACGTTCTTTATTGTCTGTATTTTCCGCCCGGTGAATCGTGGCAAGGATATATCCGTCTCTCCTGATTTTTATGTCAAACCTCCGGACAATATCTACGAGGGTGTCTTTCACTAAATCACCCACAAGATAGACATTTTCTTCAGGGTAACCTTCATGCATGAGGGAGTCATACGCTTCCCTGATATGCGGGAAAAGCACTTCGGATACCGCATCAGCCACTTTCCGGTTTATCTCTTCCGGGTTGTAGAGTACGCCCGACCTCAGACCTGCTTCAACATGAGCCACCGGTATTTTTAATTTTACCGACGCCAGCCCGGCTGCAACGGTTGAATTTACGTCGCCATATACGAGTGTAACATCCGGTTTTTCCTCGATCAGGACGTCCTCGATAAACGTCAGCATCGTTGCCGTTTCGTAACCCTGCCTGCCTTTAAGGATTTCGTTGATATAATCCGGTTTTGGGATTTCCAACTCCTGGAAAAACACCTGGGACATGGCGTAGTCGTAATGTTGACCCGTATGTATTATTATTTCATCGATGCCGGCTGATTTACATGCCCTGTAAATCGAGTATTCTTTCATAAAATTCGGACGTGTTCCTACTACCGATACAATTTTCATGCCTGTCCCTATCTTTTCGGGGAATATGATTCCCGTAAGTTATATTTATAGTAATTTCCGTAGCAGTGTTATAAATTACATTCTCGACTAATTCGATATAACCGGTCTTTTTATTTCCCCCTTTTTTCTTTCTCGAGCTCATACCAGTCTTCTTTAACCTT
>JADFON010000262.1 GCA_022562855.1 Candidatus Zhuqueibacterota bacterium
ATATACCTCGACAAATCTTTCATAGTCAATAATCTTTCGCGTATTTAATCGGTCCTCTGCATAAGGAGAAACAAATGCCGCAATTGTTATGAGTCCTATATCGTTGCAGAGCTTTGCCACTTCTGCCGCTCTGCGAATGTTCTCGGAACGGTCGTCGCCCGTAAAATCGAGATTTTTCGAAATACCCAGACGCATATTCTCTCCATCCAGAACATTCACCGTATATCCCATATCAAAAAGACGTTTTTCAAGTAAGTACGCAATGGTTGTTTTACCCGATTTTGGCAACCCTGTCAGCCAGATTGATGCTGGCTGCTGTTTAAGACGCTTTAAACGATCTTCAATCTTCACGTGACTTTTGTGCGAATGGACAAACGGGTTTTTTGAACGGTATGCCGGTTTTTTTGAGACGATCAATTCATTCGGCTGTCTGTTGATAATTATGCCGGCGCCAACAGTCATGTTTGTCAGGGGATCTATAACAATAAACTTTCCTGTAGCACGATTCCGGGAATAAAAATCATACATAAGCGGTTTTGAAAGCGTAATAACGGAGCGTCCTATCTCGTTAAGTTCGAGACATTCAGAAGGTTCACGTCTCAATGTGTTCACATTTACTTTGTAACGAAGTTCCGTAAATTCACCTTTGACCATGGTTACAGTTTGTTTAAAAAGATACGGTTTTCCCGTAACAAGTGGATTTTCGTTCATCCAGACAATCATTGCCTCGATGCGGTTTGATTTTAAGGGAAGATTATGTATATGGACGAGCATATCGCAACGGCTAATATCGATTTCATCTTCCAGAGTAACCGTTATTGCCATAGGATTGAAAGCTTCTTCCAATTCACCGTCATAATTAATCAGAGATTTCACTCTGCTTTTTCTTCCCGATGGCAGGACCAATATTTCATCACCCTTCCGAATAATCCCTGTGGCTACCGTTCCGCAATAGCCCCGAAAATGCCGGTTGGGACGGAGAACATATTGTACGGGGAATCTGAGATCAACGAAATTGCGATCGCTTGCAATATGGACTTGTTCAAGATGATATAGTAAAGATCCGCCTTGAAACCAGGTCATTCTTTTGCTTGGATGAACAACATTATCACCTTTAAGCGCCGATACCGGGATAAAGTGAATGTCATGGATATCTAACTTCGCAGCAAACTCTGAAAAATCTCTTTTACGTTTTTCAAATATCTCTTCCGAATAACCAACCGTATCCATTTTATTAATGGCTACTACGAGGTGTCTTATGCCGAAAAGGGACATGATAAAACAGTGTCGTTTCGACTGCGTTAACATGCCTTTTTGCGCATCTATGAGTATAATCGACAAATCAGCAGTTGATGCACCGGTTGCCATATTTCGTGTATATTGCTCATGTCCGTGTGAATCGGCTAATATAAACTTACGTTTTGGTGTAGAAAAGTATCTGTAGGCTACGTCTATTGTGATGTTTTGCTCCCTTTCCGCTTTCAGACCGTCAAACAAAAGCGCAAAGTCCGTTCCATTTTCCACAGATCCTTTTTTGCGAGAATCCTTTTTGAGAGCATCTACATGGTCTGCGTAAAGAAACTTACTATCATAAAGCAATCTTCCTAAAAGCGTGGATTTTCCGTCATCAATACTTCCTGCGGTCGCAATTCGCAATAAGTCTTTTTCCTCATTCAGATTGATAAATTTCGATTTGTTCATCAAAAATAACCTTCACGTTTTTTAAGCTCCATGGATCCGTCGCTGTCATAATCGATAATCCGGGTGAATCGTTCAGAAAATGTGGCAATCTTGAGTTCTTCGATGATTTTTTCAACAGTATCGGCTTCTGACCTGACCGCTCCGGTACAAGGATAGCAGCCAAGAGTTCGAAATCGACATTTTATTTGTTGAGGTTTATCTTCGGTATCGAGACGTTGTTTATCCCCTGATGGAATGAGCAGATCCCCTCGTACAATCATCTTGCGTTTTTGAGCAAAATACAACGGCACAACAGGAATTTTTTCAAGCATAATGTATTGCCACACATCTATTTCAGTCCAGTTGGATAGAGGAAAAACACGAATAGATTCACCCTTATCAATCCTGCTATTAAACAGATTCCAGAGTTCCGGACGTTGATTTTTGGGATCCCACTGTCCCTGTGAATTGCGAAATGAAAATACACGCTCTTTTGCTCGGGATTTTTCCTCATCCCGTCGTGCTCCGCCAAAGGCAGCATCATATTTTCCTTTGCGAAGCGCGTCAAGCAGAGCTTGTGTTTTAAGAAGCTGACAACACTTCTCTGTGCCGAAATCCCAGGGATTCATTCCCATTGCTAAGGCTTCAGAATTAGAATGGACGACGAGATCTACTTCCAAATCCTTCGCTAATTTGTCCCGAAACGTTATCATCTCGGGAAACTTGAATGAAGTGTCAATATGTAGGAAGGGAAACGGCATTTTTGCCGGATAAAACGCTTTTTGGGCAAGCCTAACCATTACTGAAGAATCTTTTCCAATTGAATAAAGCATAACGGGGTTTTCAAACTCTGCAATTACTTCCCGCATTATAAAAATGCTCTCTGCTTCAAGCTCTTTTAGATAAGAGATGCTGTATTTGCCCATTGTAATATTAACCTATGGCATTAACCGGTTTCGAATATGAATTGTTTTTCCTTTAGATAGTCTCAAGACTGATAAACGGGTTCTTGGCTCCAAATGATTGGACAAGGCTCAATAAAAAAAGCAGGAGCAACGGTATAGCAAGTTTGGATTTAAAAAAGATCTTTTTGCCATTTTTGCCTGCATATACATTGATAAATCCAAGAAGTAAAAGCACGGGGACAAAGATCTGCAAAATAAATACTTTTGGATCAATAAATGGATCTTCAAAAGTTCTGAAAAATGCCATAGGAACAATAAAACACAAAAGTATCAAACCGTTTAGAAGCAGATTATCCTTATGGCTAAATTTTAGGTTCCTGATAATTCTCATAAATTGAAAACCAGAGTTATGCTAATATGATATAAAATAGCGTAAAATACTTTTGCTTGAAACACGTTTACTGCTCTGTATTTGGCGTCGCTTCAGTGCAATATCATCAAAAAGACAATATACTTCACGATAAGCGCCAAATAATTCTCTAACATTCCCTGGGATTTTCACCAGGAAATAGGGCCACATAAGAATTTCTGTAAAGAGCAAGTATGGAAAGAGGTAAAAAAAAAGACCAGGTGACAAGTTCTTAAAAATAGTAATCAACCGGTTTTTTAACGCTTCCTTTTGATAGTTTACCGGTTTATCTAAGAACTTTATTGCCCCGTCAAGACTTGCTGACCTCATATGATATGCAATTAAAGCTGGTGAATAGATGCAATTCCAGCCCTTCCATTGGGCACGCCAATACAGATCGATATCCTCCCCATAAAAAAAATACAATTCGTCAAAGTATTCACTCTTGTTATGTTTTATGTCGTCTAACATTTTCTTGCTAAATATTGGACAGCATCCATTTGGACCAAACGCAAATTCTTGTTCGTTACCCGGGCTTTTCCATGTAACTGAAATCCTCTTTCTTAAAAAATTACCGGTCTGGTCAATTGTTTCCGTTTTTCCGCCATCAATATAACGGAATATCTTTCCTCCAATCATACCAATATCCGGAAATTTCTTGATAAGGTTTACTGCCCTTTCTAAGTAGTATTCATCCAGGAAGGCGTCGACATTGAGCGGCATTATGTAGTTTCCACATGAAATTGATATGCCCTGGTTCATTCCTTTTGAGTAACCCATATTGGAATCGTTTCTGATCATCTTATATTCAGAATTTTGTTTTGCTATCGAATCCATGTAGTCACAATTCTCCGAGCCGTTATCTATTATTATTGTCTCAAAATTCTGAAACCTTTGACTTCGCAAATGTTCCAAACATTTTACAAGAATCGTATCTGTGTTCCAAACAAGAACAATG
>JADFON010000263.1 GCA_022562855.1 Candidatus Zhuqueibacterota bacterium
ATTTGAATACTTCATAGCTTTTATAAAAGCATATACAATCAAACAACCAGAAAATTTCACTATTATCAATTTATTTAATAAGTAAGTTATTTTGCAATCTAAATCAAAATGTCTTCAAAAACAAGCGAATAACAATAATCAAAATTTTATTGCGAACCACTTCCGCTATAGTTACATTAGCTGCATAGCTTTATAGGCTTAAACGTAATACACCACAAAAAAGTTGCATCGAAACAATCATTTTTTCGGACGACAACAAATCAAATACTTTTACTGTGGATAATCGATTACATTACGGTAGCATCGACATCGGTGGAACGAAGATTCGAATGGGCATCGTCGACCCGGACGGTCAAATTCTGACTCGATATATGCTTCTGACCCCCGGGAACAAAACGTGGATGGAAATCATGGATCAAATCCATGCCTCCTTTATCGATATGTTAAAGCAATCGGATATCGCCATAAACGAATTAAAAGGTATCGGAATCGGATGTCCGGGTACTTTTGATTCAAAAAGGGAGACGATAAGTTTTGCACCAAATTTGAATTGGAAAAACATCCCTATAAAATCGTATTTTACCCAAAAATTTCCTGTACCCATATGGTTCGAAAATGACACAAACCTGTCAACGCTGGGTGTCGCAACCTTTGGAGAAGGCAGAAATTCGGATTCCATCATTGGTATATTTATCGGAACCGGAATAGGAGGCGGCTTGATTATTGACAAGAAATTATACACCGGTAATACGGGAGGTGCGGGCGAAATAGGACATATGGTAATAATTGAAAACGGACCCCAATGTCAATGCGGTAACCGTGGTTGTCTTGAGGCGATAGCAAGTACAAGCGCAATTCATCAAAAAATATACAGAAGTTATTTACGGCAATATGAAGGTTCCGGTATTCTCAACAAATTTAAAGAAAATCCAAACAAAAGCGATGCTATAAAAACTGCCTTCAGCTCAGGCGAACCTGCCGCTGTGGCAATAATAAATGAAGCATTTTATTCTCTTGGAATAGGAACGGTCAGCCTGATAAACCTTGTAAACCCGGAGCTGATAGTGTTTGGCGGCGGTCTTGCAGAATCGTTTGGGGACATAATCATAAAATCGGTAAAACAAACCGTAGAACAGCGCGCTATGCCGGGCACCTACGAGAATGTAAGAATCACCTGTACCGCGCTTGGAGAGGACGCACCTATCCTCGGTGCAGCAGCGCTTGTAAAGATGAAATTGGAAAATGACGATTAATCTAACATAAGACCGGATTTTTCGGTAATATTACATTTATTATCCGGAATCCGCAACTTTTTGAATTTTTGAGCGTGTTATTACAATGTAATCAAATAGTCAAGCAGGATTGTGAACTAAATAATACCCTTTCATCGAGTAAGTAAAACATTATGAGATATACGGGTTCAAATGGCGGTATCTTAATTCGGGCGCTCACTATGGGTATGCTGTTACTTTTAGTGTTCATCAATACCGCCTCCTCCCAAAACATCAGTGTCTCGGTTAACGGTCCCCGGATAAATAAATTCGACAACCTGAGAAGCTTCTCAAACCGGGGTGAGTTTATAGGCGACTATTATGTTGCGGCTGACCAATTTGCGGATATTCTTGAAATTGACACGGACAAAGAAGAAGTTCTGAAAAAACTAAGATTATATATAGAAGGCAGACAGGTAACGTTAACTTCAGGAAATCCGTTTGTCAAGATCGACGACGGAATTTACCAAATGCCCTTAGAAGTAAAAATGTACAGGGGTGAATTTTATTTTCCTCTTCGTGAACTTATGGCGATTTTTAATACGCATCTTCCGGGTGACTACAAATTCAATCAAAACGCCAGAAGGCTCGAAATTTATTTTGGCGAGGTGATCAATATTACAGGATTGACTGTCGAAAATAAGACAAACGGTTCCCTGGTAAAAATCCAAACAACCAAATATTTCGGAGAAAATCTGACAAGTTGGGTAAACGGCAGCAATCTATACGTGCAATTCTATACAGGAAAACTCGACACAATACAAATGACCGATGATGAGACACGCGGGCTGGTGCTGAGAAATACTGCGATACAGCATTCTCAAATTGCGCAAATTACGTTTAAACTATCCGCCTATGCGGAAAGTATCGATATTACCGAAAACGAATCGGGCGGCGAAGTGCTCATCAGCCTTACGCGCAAAAGCTCCAACAATCCACAACTTCTGCTTCTCCCGAGGACTCGGGACGATTTCGATATATCGGAAATGGTCGCCAGGGAGAAAGAATCGTGGGAAATAAACACCATCGTAATAGACCCCGGTCATGGGGGAAAAGACCCCGGCACCAATTCACCGGACGGTCTGAATGAAAAAGATATTGCTTTAGATATTGCCCGCAACCTCGGAAATCTTCTTCGTAACAGTGAAATTGTCGAAAAGGTGATTTTTACACGCAATTCCGATATTTTTATCCCATTACAAAAACGCTCTGAAATTGCGAATACCTCGGGAGGAAAACTCTTTATCAGTATTCATGTTAATTCTAATAAAAACCGGAGTCTAAGAGGTTTTGAGACCTATATTTTAAGCCCCGGAAAAAACCAGGATGCGTTAGAAGTTCTCGAGGTCGTGCAGAGAGAAAACAACGTCGTAAATCTTTATGAAGACAAAGATCCAAACCGCGTTCTGACTGAGGAGGACAAAATGGTACTTTCGCTGACACAAAGCGCCTTTGTTAAGGAAAGCGAAAGGCTCGCACGCTACATTTCCGAAGGAATCGGCAGAAAAGTCGACTGGCCCGACAGGGGGGTCAAACAAGCCGGATTTCTTGTTTTGTGGGAAGTAACGATGCCCAGTGTCCTTGTGGAGGCAGGCTTCCTGTCTAACGCGGGACAGAGAAACGACCTGCGCAAAAGTTCGGTCAAGCACAGAATTGCAGAAGGGATATTTGAAGGAATCAAAAAATTTATCGAAGAAGCAAGAAGATAGATAGCGCCACATAGTAGTCCCTTGTCGAATAGCGACCACTCATGGCGCGGCGCGTAAGCCATCCCTGGCGGGAAAGGTTTAGAGGATTAATCGAATTGATACATAAAATAACGTGATTATATAATTTTGAATCCTTCCGTAATTCCACATTAACAATAGTAAACATCTCGTTTTAAACCGACCTGATTATTGTCATTAATTCCTGCCAAAAAAGCAGTGGATATTAATTTGTCGATTCTCTATATTTGAATCCCGACAAATCACTATTTTCACGTGATGATCGCCGCAAAGTCGTCGCTATGTGAGTGGACGTCCCAAATCGTCATGTCAATGTATTAATCTCTCATGTCAAAAGACTCTACAACCCTTATAGGAATAGACACCGGAGGCACGTTTTCCGACTTCGTTTATATCCGCGGCGGTAAAATCCGCGTACTGAAAATACTTTCCACGCCAAAAAACCCCGGTGAAGCCATCTTAACCGGAATAAAAAGAATCCTCTCACGCAGCGCAACGTTAGTGGTCCCAAACGGGAATGGAATCCCGCAGGACAAAGAATTTGACTACTCCATTATTCACGGTTCGACTGTCGCCACCAACGCCCTACTGGAACGGAAAGGCGCACGCACAGCCTTGATTACAACAAAGGGCTTTAAAGATATTCTCGAAATAGGCAGGCAAAACAGGGCTGAAATCTATAACATTTATGTCGACAGACCCCAACCGTTAATACCATCCTCAAGACGTTTCGAAATAAACGAAAGAACTCTCCACGACGGAAGTATTTTGAAGGAAATAAACCCGGATGAATGCGATGAATTGTTGAAAAAAATAGAATCTAAAAACATTACCGTTCTCGCAGTCTGTTTTTTACATTCATATGCGAATGCAAAAAACGAAAAAACATTCGCCCGGAAAGCGAGATCGAAAAATTTTAACGTTTCTCTTTCTTCAGAAA
>JADFON010000264.1 GCA_022562855.1 Candidatus Zhuqueibacterota bacterium
AGAGCCGAACCATGGGTTCTCGGTAATACCGAAATATCACACGTAATCTCACGGACATCTGTATATCCCCTGTTGTCAAGGCGGCGTTTGTCGTTTATTATCAAATCACGAATAATGTTCTTTTCAATCTCACTAAAATAATTTTTTATTTCTTGTTCCGAATCGGGATATTCATCTGCAAGTGATTCCATAACAGATTTAATCGCATTGCGAATTTTTTCCTGCCTTGAAAGTTTTTCAGTTTCTTTAATAGCGTCTAAGAGAATAGGTTTTGCTATTTCACTAACCTTGTTTTGCAATTCCTCATTGACATCCTCAATAATAAACTCTCTTTTTACTTTGCCTGCTTGTTTTTGAAGTTCTTCAATTGCCGGAATAATTAGCCTGCATTGATCATGGGCAAATTTAAGCGCCTCGATCAATTCGATTTCAGAAATCTCTTTTGCTTGTCCCTCGACCATAACAATGGAATCTTTTGAGGCAGCTACTACAATTTCCAGGGAACTTTCGGGCAGTTGCTGAAATGTTGGATTGACTATGTATTCGCCGTTGATTTTGCCCACTCGAACCGCTGCGATCGGCGTATCGTAGGGAATATCTGAGACAGACATCGCTGCCGATGCGCCTATTATTCCAAGTACATCCGAGTCATTTTCCTGATCGGAAGATAGAACGAGCACGCTCACCATCGTTTCATATTTGAAATCCTTATTGAATAGAGACCTGATGGGGCGGTCGATTAATCTTGCGCTTAATGTTTCTTTTTCTGTCGGGCGTCCTTCTCTTTTGAAGAACCCTCCCGGAATTCTTCCCGCAGCATATGCTTTTTCCCTGTAATCAACAGTCAGAGGAACGAATCCCCTGTTTTCAGACGGTTTATTCGACGCCGTAACTGCTACCAACGCGACTGTATCGCCATATTGAATCCAAATCGATCCACTTGCCTGTCTTGCTACTTTTCCTGTTTCAAGAGAAAGCTGTCTTCCTCCTACATTCACTTCCTGTCTAAATTTCATTAATTGCCTACCTTTATCGTTTAACTTTTTGCAATAAATCGTCCATGGAAATTACAATGGCATCTTGCAATCCGTGTCTTATTTTAAAGATTTGATTCATTGTTTTATTGAATAAATATTGTTTATTATTTTTTTATCTACCTTTACGTGAGCGATATTGACGAGTTCCATAACTTCGTCAATCCGTTTTTTTATATCTTTACCCCGTATTCCTTTTATTCGGGGAAACAAAATCCGGATATGATTTTACACTCATTTCAGGATATACCGGAGGACTTTCCGGCAACCTATTATTGCGCCGAATCTCCATTGACTGCCCGAGGACGTCATAGCCAGCAACTTTTACCGTAAAATTTATATCAAAAAGCACCTGTTTACTGCCAAATCTTTTTGATACATTTTCAACATGTATCATTAAATAAATAACCTTTTATTACCTGATTTTCAGGTCTGTTTTGAGACTGCGAAATTTTTCTATATCTTTCCGCATCAAATATTTTAACAGTCTTTTGCGCTTTCCAACCATTTGCAGCAAACCTCTTCTGGAATGGTTATCTTTCGGATGGGTTTTAAAATGCCCGTTTAGATAGTTTATGCGCGCCGTTAATATCGCAATTTGCACCTCTGTCGAACCGGAATCTTTATCATTTTTTCCAAATTTTTCGACAATTTCGTGAATATCTTGCTTAACATATTCCATTTCTTACCCCAATCGATTAATTCCAATTATCCTGAATTCCGACATGTTCATTACTTGTTATTTCCTTAAGAAAATATCTTCGTGCATATTCTGTGTCTAACGATATCTGATTCTTTAATTCATCAAGACTGTTGAATTTTTTCTCGTTCCGTATTTTTTCATAAAAATATATCTCAATAACCCTGCCATAAATGTCTTCATAAAAATCAAGTATATGGACCTCTAAACTCAACTCTTTCTTGTCCATAGTTGGACGAGTGCCAATATTCATTACACCATTGCTGGAAGCTTGCCCGATATTGATCTTCACAATGTATACACCGTTTGCCGGAAGACATTTATTTGGATTATCTATCCTTATATTAGCCGTAGGAAAATTAAGTTCCTTCCCTTTTCCATCCCCATGAATAACTACACCGCTCAGATTATAATTTCTGCCCAAACATTTATTTGCGTTTTCGATTTCGCCGCCGAGTATATATCCCCTGATATTCGAACTGGATATCACTCCCAGATTATTTGAAACAGGTCCCTTGATCTCTAAATCAAAGTCGCACAACTTTCCTAATTTCTTAAGTGATTCACTGTCTCCGCTTCTGTCTTTTCCAAATCCGTGGTCATATCCAACAATTAAACTGCTCAAACCGATTTTCTTACATAGTGTTTCAGAAACAAATGTATCGGCAGGAGTTTCGGAAAATTCCTTTGTAAATGGAATAACTATCAGTCTGTCCGGACCCATTGATTGAACTATTTTTATCTTTTCTTCAGTTGTGGTAAGAATAGTTACCTTTTGCTCTTTATTCCTGTTAAGTACAATTCGCGGATGGGGATCAAAGGTAACAACGGTGGATGGAACATTTCGTGATTTCGCTTTTGAAATTACGTCTTGAATTATAGCCCGGTGGGCAAGATGTACGCCATCAAAAGTACCGACTGTTACTATGCCATCAGAAAGGGGTGAACAATCATTTAAATTTAAGACCGTTTCCATATTAATTTTTTATGATCTCTTTCATTTTTTCCGGTAACTGATCCCAGGTAATAGTATCGTCGATATGATAACCGCCTATACGTAATCTTGTCAATTCTGTAAGCATCGCTCCACAACCAAGAAATTTTCCCAGATCATGGGCGATACTTCTGATGTAGGTTCCTCGCGAACATACTATCCGAATAATCGCCTCTGGTGATTTAAAAGATTCCAGTGTTATTCCGGATATCTTCACGGATCTAGCCTTGATAGTTACATGCTCTCCCTTTCTGGCATATTTATAAAGCGGCTTTCCTTTGTATTTAAGGGCGGAAAATATCGGGGGTACTTGTTCTATATCACCTTCAAACCGGATCAAAGCACTTTTTATTTTTTGCTCTGAAAGGTCTTTTGTCGAGAATTCTTCTAAAACTTTGCCGGTGTAATCATAGGTGTCTGTAGCCACGCCAAAACGAACGGTTGTAATATATTCTTTTTCTAAATTCATTAAACGTTCAACTTGCTTGGTGGCTTTTCCCATAACTATAAGCAAAACACCCGAAGCAAAGGGATCGAGGGTGCCGGAATGACCGACTTTTTTTATGCCTGATAGCTTTTTTACATACGAAACAACGGCAAAGGAAGTTTTACCTTCAGGCTTATTTACACTCAGGATAAAGCTGAAATCTTTAGGTTCCGGTAATTTGACCTTCATTACTTTCTTCGTTTTCTTTGATCTGGGTCAACAGTTCGTTGACCCGGAACGCGTTATCCAGAGACAAATCTTCTTCAAAAGTCAGTACGGGGTTAAGCCGAAGCGAAATAACTTTGCCAAGCTGTTTTCGAAGAATTCTAATCTTTCTTTTCAACATGTTAAAGGATTTCTTTCTGGCGGCTTCCTCTCCATAAAAACTGATTTTCACTTTTGCGTATTTCAAATCTTTGGAAAGTTCCACATGCATTATGGTCGCCATACACGGCAAACTACCTGCAATGTCTCTCTGGATAATATTACTTAAATTTACCTTGATGAGTTCAGCAACTCTTTGATTTCTTTTAAATGTCATATCAAATTAACCTGAATTCCCAATGCGTCACTCGAATACTGAAAATTTGAGCAACAAATGATTCCTTTTATGATGCTGTCGAATTAAGGTGATATTTTTTGGAATCGACAAGGCTCAATCCAAAAGCGGAATGCTGCCATTTATGCAAATAACCTGCTTATTAAACCGATTATA
>JADFON010000265.1 GCA_022562855.1 Candidatus Zhuqueibacterota bacterium
CCGATGGATTCTGTAAGAAATTGAACAACAAGATGTTTCCTGTGAGCGCCGACAACTTTTTTGATGCCGACCTCCTTTGCCCGTTTTACCGACTTTGATGTGGACAGATTCATAAAATTTATACATGCGATAAACAGCACTAAGAACGCAATCGCGGAAATAATAAATACATAAGCCACGTCGCTGTTTGCCTCAATCTCTTCTTCGAGATGAGATTTCAGATGGATATCGGTCAACGGCTGCAAAAAAAGTTCAACCATTGGACCATTACTTTCTCCGTACATCTCTATCATGGTTTCCGGAAAACTGTTTTCAATCGAGGCAAGAGCGCTTTTATCCGGTATAAGTAAGTAGGTATAAAGCGGGGGTGTAAATACGTTCCGGTGTGATACAATCGAGATATCGCCCTCGATAGGTTCGACACTCGCGAATGATGCAAGGAAATCGAAATTGAGATGTGAATCGCCCGGAAGTTCACCTGTAACTCCCGTTACTTCAAAATCGTACTCATTTTGAAGAGTCAGGGTCTTGCCGATAGGGTTTTCGTTTCCAAAATATTTCCGAGCTATCTCCTGCGTTATGACAATAGTGAAAACCCGGCTCAGGGCATTTTTATCTCCCCTGATTAGTGGAAACGTAAACATTTCGAATACTTCCGGGTCGACAAAGAACAACCGGTTTTCCTGGAAGCGGTTTTCAGCGTCAACGCTGACAAGCGCATCATATTTATAAAACCGGACGGCTTTTTCTATTGCTCCGGGGTTTTTGTTCAAAAGGGTCGGGGCGTAGGGTCCCATTGTTGTTGCAAGGATGCTGAGGTTCTCCGAAAACCGCGATACACGGGTAACCCGGTATATGTTATCGGCGTTTTCGTGAAACGTATCGTATTTTAGTTCGTTGTCGACATACAACAGCATCAGGATACAGGTAAACAGACCTATGGACAGCCCAAGGATGTTTATTATAGAGTATGACTTGTTTTTTCTCAGTCCTCTCAGAAAGAAAATTATATATTTTGGGATCATCGATATTCTCCAATTAAAGTGAGAATTTATATTTCGTCGAAAACACTAATGTAAATATACATATTAACTTTGTCAATATTCATATTGTGGTGTAAATTATATAAGCATGCAGACTTTAATACATTAAAACAGGTAGAACGAGAAAATAACTCCCTCACCTCCTAAAAATATTCTTCAGTACAAACCACACGTTGGCAGGGCGTTCGGCGAGGCGGCGGATATACCACGGAAACCAGGCGCTGCCATAGCTTATCAAAATTCCCGTCTTATATCCGTCTTTGGCAAGACGGCGCAGTTCATTATTCATAATACCGTAAAGCATTTGCACTTCGAAATTTTCTTTTGGCAGGCTGATTTCGTCTGCATAAGCTCCAACCTTTTTGACAAGACCGGCGTCGTGAGTCGCGATTACGACTCTTATACCCGATTTTTTCGATTCCTTGAGCAGCAGTTTTGCCAGTTTCAGGTAGTTATTGTCAACGTCGGATTTTTTCTCCATGGCGATATCGTTCGGTTCGCGGTATGCTCCCTTGACAAGCCTGATAGCGGGGGATACCGGAAGCAGGTCGGCAATATCTTTTTCGGTCCTGTACAGATACGCCTGCAGGCAGATACCCACGTTCGAATAGTCTTTTTTTACTTCGCGGAAAAATTTTATTGTGGCATCGGTATAGCTGTGCTCTTCCATATCGATCCATACATCGTTATTTAATTTTGCTGCTTTTGCTGCAATCGACTTGAAGTTTTCAAGCGCGTCTTCAAACGAAAGATCGAGCCCGATCTGTGTCAATTTCAGAGACACCACTGCATTCAGTTTGTTATCTTCTATTTTCTGAAGAACATCTATGAAATGTTCGGCTACCTTTTTTGCCTCGGAAAGGTCGTTCACATTTTCTCCAAGCTGGGTGAAAATGGAGGAAATCTCCTCTTCCTGGAGTGCGGAGGCAGCCGCTATGGCATCCTCGATAGTCTCTCCGGGCATAAACCGCTTGACCGCTCTCCGGACAAACGAATATTTTGGCACATTGTTAATCAGCCAGGGGTTTTTTGAACTCCACAGAAGAATGTTTCTCACAATACTCATCTTGGATTCCTGTCAGTTGTGGTATTAGAACCGGTTTGTCAAGGTGAGTTATATTTATAAACAGCAATCGTTTTTTGACTGCGGCGGTTTTCGAAGATACGGAATATGCCGGACGAATTGCCGGATACGGCTCAACGTCCGAAAACGCTGATTGCTCAAAATAAAGGAAATATAATCTTGAAAAAAATCTTAACCCCGGTCGTACCTGACTGTCCAGGTCTGACCGGGTTTTTTCCGGTATAATCGACCGTTATCTGTAATTCTGTATTGGCTGAACATCCAATGCCCAGACGCCGCGTCCGTGTGTCGAGATAATCATCACATTATCACGCGGGTGAATGACCAGGTCGCTGACAAATGTTGAAGGGAGTCCGTTGGCAAGAACGTTCCACGTCTCGCCTCCGTCAACCGTGACATACACACCGATATCTGTACCGACGTACAGGACATTTGAACGGCGCGGGTCTTCACGGACAACGTTTATGGGACCTATCGGAATATTTCCGGCAATCGACTGCCAGGTCTGTCCAAAGTCGGTAGATTTCCATAGATACGGGGTAAAATCGTCGTCCCGTTTCCCATTTTGCGCAACATAAACGGTAGCCAAATCGAACGCGGAAGCAGCGATCCGTGAAATCCATTTGTTATACGGCAGACCGGCGGTGATCTCCTCCCAATTATCACCGCCGTCTTTAGTCACATGGATTCTTCCGTCATCGGTGCCGGCATAGATCAAGCCGAATTTCCGGGGGGATTCCGAGATTGAAAATAACGTCTGGTACGATATGTCCCCGATCTTGTTTAATTCGTTATAGGTCAGATCATCGCTTATTCGTTCCCACGCGTCGCCCCGGTTGGTTGACCGGAATAGATACTGCATTCCGTGATAAATGACATTCGGGTAATGAGGCGAAATAATAAATGGTGCGAGCCATTGACCTCGCAGCGGCGGGGCATCAGCAGGCATCACCGGAAGGATGTTTTTGCCTCTCTCTCCTGTACTTATATCGGTTCGCGTAATACTGCCGTAAAAACCAGCCGAGTAAACAATATTGGTGTTATCAGGGTCGATGGCGTGACTGCTGCCCTCACCACCCGGCGCTCTATCAAAAGCAACCGGACTGATTTGCACACGAGGAGGTGGAGGCGCTCCTCTACCTATTCCTCCTCTGATGCTACCCCCGCGACCGCCTCTTCCGCCGCGTCCGCGACCACCGCTGCTAATATTTACTTCACCGCGGAAACTGCCGTGGTCCTGCACCGAACCGTAAACATTGAACGGCTGTGCCATATCGTAATTGATATTAAAAAACTGGACAGCGGGAATATCCACCATAAATCTCCAATTCTCCCCGCCGTCATAAGAAAAATAGATGCCCCCGTCATTGCCGTTTACCAAAAAATCGGAATTATTCGGGTCGATCCACAAAGCGTGGTGGTCGCCATGCATACCTGTCAATCTGCGAAACGTTCTTCCGCCGTCTTCTGAGACATTGAGACCGAGACCCATTACATATATTTTGTTTTCATCGTTTGGATCGACACGTATCTGTCCGAAAACCCATCCATACGTCGCACCGAATCTATTGATTTCCGGTGTGCTGACCTTTTGCCAGCTTCTGCCTTTGTTATTTGAGCGGTACACTTCGGAACCAACAATTCTGCCTGTAGCCGGTCTTCCGTATGAGTCTGTCGCGCCAGGCTCCGGGGGTGTGCCGATCACATAGTTATCGACAAACGCATATAACACATTCGGATTCGACCGCGCGACGTCGATCCCGATCCTGCCGCGTTTATCGGGTG
>JADFON010000266.1 GCA_022562855.1 Candidatus Zhuqueibacterota bacterium
TATCTTTTTTATAAAAAAAGTCTTGACAATTGTAAATTTATTTATTATATGTTTTAATTAGTACTTCTACTCCAAAACAATCAAATTACTATAAAAATAAAAAAATAAAATTACCGACTAGTAAGTTCCACAAGAAACTACAGTGATAAATTCACCCAAATCTTAATACAAAGTACAATTCTGAATAATCTATCAAAATACAAAGTGAAATAAATTAAAATCATGAAACCTATGAACAGGAAAATGAACAAATATATTTTTCTTTCTTTGTTGCTATTTACAACAAATCTTTATGCCCAATGGTCGAAGGACCCCACGGTGAACAGTGTAGTTGGGGGTGGAAAACCGTTAGTAGTGGTAAGCGATGGGCTGGGAGGGGCTTTTATATTTAGTGATCCTGTGAGTGATCTGCTTGAACCTCATGGAGTTTTTGCCATTAATAAATTCGGAGTTGTTCGTTTTCCTTTTCAGTCGTTGAATGATAATAACGAAATTGGATCAGTGTCAGCGTATGGTATGATCAGTGATGGCAGGAATGGCGTGTATATTGCTTTTGATCAATCCAATTTTGTTTCTGATTTAGATACTGTGATTGTTCTAAAATTTGACAGCTCCGGTGTTCGATTGTGGGGTAAGGATGGTTTGATTATTGCCGACGCAATGAAAAGTAACATTGCCTTTGGTGCGATTAGCACTGACGGTGCCAACGGGGCAGTAATTTTCTGGAGAGAAAGATCAGCTTCTCATGATCCCTGGGAATTGAAAGTACAGCGTGTAGACCCGGATAAAAACAAAGTATGGGGTGAAAACGGTATTTCTATCGCAAATAG
Source organism: Candidatus Zhuqueibacterota bacterium (assembly GCA_022562855.1). Classification (GTDB taxonomy): domain Bacteria; phylum SM23-31; class SM23-31; order SM23-31; family SM23-31; genus JADFON01. The sequence goes on from JADFON010000266.1 coordinate 831, forward strand.
GATAACAGATGAGACGATGTATGCGGAAATAGTCGATAATGAGATATATTTTTCATACACCGCTATAGTGGATACCGTTACAAATGCGGAGACAAGGTATATTCAAAAAATAAACAGTTTAGGCGCGTTGGTTTGGACAAACCCGGTTGAAATAAACTTAGAAAGTGAATTGATCTATGACGGGTTTGGCGGGATCCTTACCGCAGGAGTATTATTTAACAGTTCAAGTAATATATACTCTGTTACCGCTCAGAGGATTGACAAAAACGGTCTCAAAGTATGGGGTGAAGAAGGTATAACGGTTTCAGAAAATGCGACATCACTATCAAATGTTTCAATACATACAGACAGCAATGGAAGTTATGTATTTGTATGGCCCTCCTTTAAAAACATATATGCGCAAAAATTAAGTAGTTCAGGCGAGAAACAATGGAACGCAGATGACATTTTGATAGGCGATCCAAACGGGGATAAACTATTAGATATAAAACGGGGAGTTATAAGTGACGGAAATTTAAACACGATCATGGTTTGGAGATCTTTATCGGATGTAGATTCATTGGGTGGAAATACAGAGATTTACGGTCAAATGATCGATAAAGATGGAATAAAACAATGGGGGGATATCGAAACATTAATTTCGGATCAAGGGCTTTTTGGTGTTCCTTGGATTGATCCTGTGATCGTTTCCGACCATAATGGAGGCGCGATAGCATTTTGGTATAATTTTAGCTTTAGTCAATTATATGCGCAAAATATAAACAGCCAGGGTATTCTCGGGGAAGTTTTAACGACTTCGGTTAAAGATGACGATCCATCAACTATCCCTCAAAATTTCCGGTTATTTCAAAATTACCCAAATCCGTTCAACCCGGTTACAACGATCGAATTCCAAATTCCTCAATCACAGAATGTGAAAATATCTATTTACAATTTACTTGGACAGGAAATAGAACGTCTTGTTGACAGATCGATGGCGGCAGGTTTTTATTCAATCGTATGGAATGCAGCAGAATTTGCATCCGGTATATATATTGTTGCAATTGAAGCGGGAAGATTTTCGGATAAGAAGCGGCTGACGCTTATAAAATAATTGCAATAATAGTTTTCAAAATTCTGAAAGGTGGGGTTGCAAATGTGAACCCCACCTTTTTTTGTTCAAGAATTCAAATAATGATCATTATTGAACGGTAAAACTTTTTACAAATTCGTCAAAGCTTTCACGCCAGTAGTTCAGCGTTTTTTCCGGTCCCGTTGCTTTGAATTGCCATGGACCCTGTGAAGTTTCGACCATAGCCGCTATCATCGCATAGCCGGGCATATCGGACGTAGGACCGCTGCCCATCATTGACGACGCAAGGTATGTTCCCGTGACATAGATGACGGTTACTTCCAAATTCTCAACGGCTATCTTTTTGGTTTCGGCTATGTCCGATGTCGATCTTCCGTCCGGTTGCGAAAACTGTCTGTACCATCTCTGCAGATTAGCCTCAACCGAACCACCGATATTAAAGAATACAGCTAACTCAGCCGCCGCCATGCCATCTTGTCCCGGAAGCCGGTATTGGGTGAAACGCATTGTGCTCGAAGGCTGCTCTTCAACCCAGCCAGCGGGTGCGGCAAACGAAAGATGACCATCCGGCGCCGAACCGGACATTTGTGCATTTTCACTGTTATTACCCGATCCGGAACATCCTATTCCGATGCAAATCATAAGGCTGAAAAATATATATACTCGCTTCATTTCGTTCTCCGGAGTTTTGAGATGTTCTATAAATTTGAATTACTAACAGATTAATAATTTTCTGAATCATTTTCAAGATAAAAGTTTAAGCCTGAACAACAATACCCGAAAGATTATTGAGATAACCGTTTGTCAATGGCGTCTCCGGGAAGTGATCGATCTTTAGACGTGACCGGATATTAATTGAAATATTTATACTTGACTATTGTCATTTGTTAATTATATTTGAAGAATAGTAATTATAAGATTGTAGATGATGACATAAGCCCGGCAGTACTAACCTGACCTATTCGTCAATTCTAATTTCTTTTCCTGAACTTAGCCTGCCCCTTCTTTTTGGGGTTTCAGGATCTCAACTTGTGGAAATTAGATTCTGAAATAAGTTCAGAATGACGGTGGCATCTAACTATTGTAGTTTCAATAGTTTAGTTTATGCAATGAACATTTTTGTGGATTAACCAGGCTAAAGAATGGAGTATAAAATGCGTATCATGCCTATGAGAATCTCAAAAACTATGGTTATTTGTTTTTCTATATCTGTTATGCTTTTAACCGCTGTACCCGCATCCGCTCAAAGCGACCTGTTTATTTCAAATGCGACTATTATAACCGGGACGGGTCAAACCATTGAGAATGGTTCGATTCTTATCCGGGATGGGAAAATTGCTCGGATAGGATCGAATTTGTCAGCTCCTTCCGGTGTCGATGTTATCGACGCTTCCGGAAAGTACGTTATGCCCGGTATTATCGACCTTCACTCTCATATGGGCGGGGGTGGAAACGAAAGTACATCGCAAAACTCGGCAATGGTGGATATTTCCGACCAGGTGGTTCACGACCAGTACAGTTTTTATACTGCGCTTGCAGGCGGTGTAACAACGATCCATGTATTGCATGGCAGTGCAAACAACATAGGCGGGCGCGATGAAGTACTCAAATTGAAATGGGGCAGACCGGCTGAAGAACTGCTCATACCGGGTAACATGGAAGGGGTGAAATTTGCGCTTGGTGAAAACCCGATCCGCAATGCAAACAGGTATCCGAACACCCGGATGGGGCAGGAGTTTCAAATTCGAAGTTATTTTGAACAAGGAGCGGAATATAAACGCCGGTGGGATGCATACGAGGCAAAATTAGCGGGAACAATTCCTCCGGCAAATGATTTCGAAAAAGAATTCGGACCCATTCCTCCGAGAAAAGACCTCAGGATGGAAACGATGAAGCGGATTCTCGTGATAAACAAAGTTTTGAAGCCTATATACTAAATGATGAAAACGAACCAGATAATGACTTAAGTGACTCCCTTGATTGGATACATACTTTTTGGTGG
>JADFON010000267.1 GCA_022562855.1 Candidatus Zhuqueibacterota bacterium
CTTTAGAGTAATTTGGATCTACAATGCTTATCAGTCCGAATTCCGTTATCAATGTCGGATGAATGAAATAGACGCCTGTCCAAAACAACATGATAAGAACGACAAATAAAACCCCTGTCTTCCAGCGGTAAGCAAATGTCAAGATAATTGTTCCTGCCAGCGCGCCAAACCACGAACTCCTCGTATAACTTGCTATAACAGCCAAAAACATTAACAGGCTTGAAACTCCAAGCAATATCTTTGTACGTCTATCCACCGACCCAAGAAAACTTCCAAGTGTAACAATATAAGCCATAACAAAGAAGCCGCCAAACGTAAGACAAAACCCAAAAAAACCACCGCTTCGGTGGAATCCGCTATAACCCGGCAGAGTTATCTGGCGGATGATGTCCACCCCGGTAAAATGCTGCCATATTGCATATATGCTCACGATTGAACAAGAAACAGCAAGTATTTTTACGGAATCAAGAAATACTTTCCTTGAAGGCATAGTGTTTAATATGACAAAATATAGCAACACTATCCATTCCCACTGTATCATGAGCGCGCTTTGTACGGGTCGAATTGACAAAAGACCCGATACGAACATCGCTACCAGGTACACAACTATAAAAATGGTCGTGTATGTCCATTTAAAAAGGATACGTTTTTCAAAGAACATTCGGGCAAACCAGATAAAGGTCAAACACCCGATTACTATCTCCATAGCCGCATTAGAAAACGGAGCAGCGGCTGCAAATAAATAGATCCCCCATGACGACAGCTTATCCCAGTCAAAGACTTTCCCGCTATCCGGTAATCGCGTTGACCGATTTATCGCCATATTTAATATATTAGTTCGAATAATCTATGTTTTCTGAAATAGTCTATCGCTTGATAATTTAACGCTGTGGTTCCAGTTGGAATATTTCACGACAGACTTTTTTCACTTTCTCAATATCTTCCGGCTCAGAAGTAAGGTCGGCTACCCTGTGGTTCTCACAATTATCATAGCCGTACATTCCAACATTATTCACTAAAAATATACCGACAGTTGATTTATTGAGCGCCACAGCAAGGTGAAGGGGTCCTGCGTCTCCCGATATAAATAGATCACATCTGTCTATGATGCATGCCAGGGTTCTTAAATCGCTCACATTCAATACATTATCCATTTCCAAGCCGGTCAAATAATCGAATAACCGCTTTTCTTCCGGACCACACAAGTACAAGCACCGGGAGCCGGTCTCGGATTCCAATGTTGAGCCTAAGTCTCTGAAGTGTTCGATATTCCACTGCTTCCCGAACCTTGCGCCAACCCAAATCACAACGACTTTTGAATCATTTTCCACTCCATAATTTTCCAGAATCGACATAGATCTTGATTTTTCTTCGTCTGTAATAAAAATTTCCGGTTCGAACCGCCTGATGTCCTGCCGAAATACAGATAACAGGTCGATAATAATATCTATGTAATGCTTGGATAAATCGGGGGCAACCGATACGTTAAGCATCAGGTCGCTGTTTCCGCGTTTGAATCCGACTTGATAGGTCGCACCGGTCATTCTTGTAAACAATCCGTTCGACAATGAAAAACCAGCCGGATTGCTGCAGTCCAGCGCTACGTCGTAGCCTGTTTTACGTATGGAAATAATTAAAATAAGTAAACGAAATGGATTGATAAGATGGGATACGTGGTTGAATTCGAGGATAAGCCTTACGAAAGGGTTGTTTTCCCACACCGGTGTCAAATTCGAATGTACAAGAATGTCGATGTCGGCTTCATTATACATTTCTTTTATTGCCCTTGGGATAATGGTAGTCATCACCATGTTTCCCAATTTCTGCTCCAGGCGTATAATAAGTACTTTTTTTATCGCCGCATTTCGCAGTTGTTCCGGATTGACCTGCTCTTGCTTTGGCAAAATAAGTGAAATTGTACGGAGGAGAAGTCGTTTTCCATTACGCTCTAAAGATTTCAAGAAAGTCATAATCTTATCAAGAATACCTTATTGACAAAAGGTTAGCTCATTTAAACTGTAAATCGTACAATTTTTTATAGAGACCTTTTTGGCTGATAAGCTCATTATGCGATCCCATCTGAATTATTCTTCCTTTGTCCATAACTACGATTTTATCCGCGTTATTGATGGTGGATAACCTGTGTGCAATAATAAACGTGGTTCGTTCCTTTATCAAGATATTTGTCGCTTCCTGTACAAGCCTTTCCGATTCTGCATCTAATGAAGAAGTTGCCTCATCCAATAGCAGAATAGCAGGATTTTTAAGTATTGCACGCGCAATAGCAATTCTCTGTCTCTGTCCACCTGATATTTGGATACCGCGCTCACCGATTTCAGTATCATAGCCGTCTGGAAAATTATCAATAAATTCATGCGCATTGGCTGATTTGGCAGCGGCAATGATTTCATCTTCGTCCGCCTCTAATTTTCCATACCTGATATTTTCACGTACCGAACCGGAAAAAAGAATCGTTTCCTGTGGGACAAGACTCATCATGTTCCTGAGCGATTGCCTGCTAAAATTGCGAATATCCTCTCCGTCAATATAAATGGAACCCGATTGACATTCATAGAATCCTAAAAGCAAATTAATGATCGTACTTTTGCCAACACCACTTGGTCCGACAAGCGCCACCGTTTCTCCACTATTAACCGACAAAGAAATACCGTTCAACACAGAATCCTTACCGTTATAAGAAAATTCAACGTCCTTAAACTCTACCGCTCCTCCTGTTTTGGAAGAAAGCTTTAAATGCTTTTTTACCGAAACTTCGGGTTCCTCGTCCAACAGATCAAATATACGCTCAGAAGCGGCAAGAGCACGTTGAATTACCGGCTGTGTTTCCCCAAGTGTCTTTATTGGTTTATACGCCATTGAGATCAAAACCGCAAATGTCGTAAAAATCTCTATATCCATGTCCTGGTTAAGGATCCTTACACCGGAAAACAGGATTACCGCCATCATTCCGACAGTACTCATAAATTCATTTGTCGGTTTCAGGAACGCTACAAGGCGGTTTGCTTTCATTGAATACGAATAATTTTGATAGGTTTTATTTTCGAACCGTTTAGTCTCGTATAATTCCCTGTTATACGTTTTGATTATCTTTATTGAGGTTATCGATTCCTGCAAAAAGGCATTTATATCTGCTATCTTAGCCATGATTTTGCGGCTCGTCTTTCGAATAGCTTTAGAAAACAACTTCAGGACAAATCCGGAGACAGGAAAAACGATTAAAGCAAATAAGGTAAGCCTCCACTCGACAATAAAAAGAGCAGTGATAAAAATAACGGAATAAACAAAAGCCTGAGCCAGGACCACGAATGCACCAAGTGATTGTTCAACAACTTGGACATTATTGGTCATTCCAGACATTATTTCACCCGTTTTCTCCCGGTCAAAAAAGCGCATCTTTAAATGAAGCAAATGGGAATACAAATCGTCACGAAGATTTTTTACCGATTTTTGAATAACGGACGACATTAAATACTCTTTTGAATATACAAAAAAACCCTTGAAGATCATTAGACACACAATAAAGAGACCGAGACCGATCAAAAGATTCCGCGCCTGCTCATAACCGTTGATGATAATTGGATCGATCAGTGCGAAGTTCGAACCAAGGCGTTCGAGATTGACTCCGTCTATAACTGCGTTTACGCCTTCGCCGTTTGACAGACTGTCGCTGATCTGACCCAATCCATTTATCAGCTTTCCGAGTGTGGGTGCAAGTACCGCGTCTGAAAGCCCCATAAACACGGTGCAGACTATTCCGCCCATAATCCTGATCTTGTAGAATTTCAGATAAGAGAGTAATCGCCAGATTATTATTTTGCTGTCATTATCAGACATTAATGGTAAACTTTCAAATGAGGGTTAAAGACCTCTGAGTATT
>JADFON010000268.1 GCA_022562855.1 Candidatus Zhuqueibacterota bacterium
AAATTATAAATTTAATTATTTGAGTTTTTCCTGAGCTTTTTGTAACCGTCGGAATTTAGATTGTCAAAAATGGATACCAATTATAATTTAAACCCATTCTTCCGAAAAGTATCTAATTTATTTCGCACATCGTCGTTGTTTAACGCAATGATACGCGCAGCAAGAACAGCGCTGTTGCGCGCTCCGGCTTTACCTATTGCTACAGTACCGACAGGAATCCCAGGAGGCATCTGCACTATGGAGTACAGGGCGTCTAAACCGTGTAACGGTGACGCGTCCAGGGGAACTCCAACAATAGGCAGATCGGTATGAGCGGCTATAACACCGGGTAAATGTGCAGCCATACCCGCCGCGGCAATTATAACGGAAATTCCATTGTCTCTCGCGTTTCGTGCAAATTCCGTAGATTTTTCGGCGTTACGATGAGCTGAAAGAACATGAAGTTCCCACTCGATTCCAAAATAGTCAAGATATTTTCCGGTGTCATTCATCACTTCCCGGTCCGATTCACTTCCAATCATAATTGCCACACGTGCCATAGGGGTCTCCATGCAAAAATAAGGTGCTTTTGGTTAACGGTCTTGATTTTGGATTAAAAAAATAACAAAATATTCATACTATTACAAATAGATTCGACAGGCTCACTTTTACAGATTCGATTCCTAAACTGAGCGATTCCCAAGGAATAAGACCTATCCCTTATACATTAAAAATCTCAAACATGTAAAACTGTCAACACCTTCAGATAAAATAATACAAATAAATTATGTCCTTTGGAAAAAGTAATTAAAGATAAAAAACAGCCCTATACACAATAAAGATACGCCGAACGAAAGGCGTAAATAGATTTCCACCGGAACTCCGGTCTTGAGTTTCGATAATGAAGGATTTTCAGGGTTGTAATAAACCGATACCGTTTGTCCGGCAGGGTACATTCCCGTAAGTTTTGTGGCTGCGTCATATTTAGTCCTTCTTCCTCCAAAAGCCGGCATCTGAAGATCTGTCGATTCAGAATACATCCTCCCGTTTACCGTATATTCGTATACTACATCCGGTCTGTATGCACGATTGCCAACAACTTCGGAAGAGATAATCGTTCCTTGCGTTGTTGACCATTTTTTGATTTCTGCGACTTCATTGAGTTGATTGGTTTGCAGAAATATCAATATTACCCCAATTATCGATAGAGCCGTAACAACCATCAAAACCGGAAATTTGATCTTTATGGATACACCTAACCTGGCTAAAATAGTCTTCAAAACAAACGTCACGATTATCGATGACATTATTATAATGAGCGCTAACATTGTGATTTTCCTTATACTATTATAGATTCGACAAGAAAATTAATTACACTAATTTGCTCGGATTCACTCTCGAAGTTTTTTGAATGTTTTCCCGTTCTCCAATAAACATCATTCCGAGACTATCTTCGGCGTTAGAAATTAAATGAAGGACCTGGTCGTCACGGTTTTTTTTCTGGGGATTCAGCGACTTGGTTTCCACCAAATGGATTGTTTCCTCAACCCAACTCTCCAATGGCGTTCCTTTGAAATAACTTCCCAACATATTGGGACTGTCGACAAGAGCCTCATGGCGGAAAATTGTCCCGTCAATATCCGGATATACGGACATCGTCACAATACTGCCCTCGCGGACATCGTTTCCAAAGTGAGACCCTACTGATGGTTCGGTAAATGATTCATCCGACAACATTTTCATAACTTCCACCAGCGCAAGGGTATGGTAGATTTCAGAGTAGGACACCTTTATCCCGTAGTGTGGTATACTGCTTCCCCACCGTCCGGGCCCAATAAGGATAAACCTGCTATCCGCTAATGTATAATTAATTTGCCCGATTATTCGTGCAACCGTATTCATTCTGGTACGGTCAAGTTGGAAGTATTTTTCCGGGATAACGTATACCACGTAGTCAATATTTGGAACATAGCTGTTTATTACTCCCTTTTTTATCAGGGTAATAATGTTTTCTTCCGGAAGATCTGCAGGCATCTCATGGGAATCAAATTCCCGTGATCCGGTTAATAAACGGCATTGCACTATCGTTAAATTGTAATCCTCGACATTCGGATCGTTTATCCCTCCGTCCTGGACGATGAAATCCACTACAAATTCAATATCAACAGGATTATACTTTTCGCTCAACTGTCTCAGAATATTATTTGTCATAGAATAGAACTTTGTATTCTTGATACCTTCAAGCGTAAATATATGATTGGTATTATTCAATCTCGTTTCAAGACCAATTCCTTCTTTCAGATAATCCTGTTCAATCGTCGAGAGAAAGTATTTACCCATTATTTTTATTATTTTCTTACTATTTTCATCTTTTTCAGAGTTTTCATTTATATAGGTGAACAACTCCTCTTTTGTAATCGTTTCCACCTCGTCGTTCTCAAGGTTTAATACGTCGACATTACGCTGCGATGTTTTGAGGATTTCATAAAAATTCAATATTGTGGTATAATCCGGGTTGCCCGGATAGATCACCTTAACCCGGGCGCCTTTTATGTCTACGATTCCCGTCCCCAAACCTACCCCGATTCTCAATACCGGGTCATTCCATTTGATTTTTTCGGTATTGACATTGTTATTATACGATAGTCCAACACCTGATAATGACGGAAAATAGTATTTTCCATATCTCTCGCCTTTGACTTTTTGAATAAGAACTGACATTCTTTCGTCAACATCGAGCAGTCCCCGTTCCCGCCGGTAAATCAAGGCTTCGGGTCGCAGTACAGAAGCATAAACCCTTAATATGTTATCAATCAATATATTTAATCTCAATTCAAGGTCCTGCTCTTCGAGTTCACGGTCCTGCTTTTTTATATCAAGAAGCGGCTGGTTCGCAAAGAAAAAGCTGTCATATTTTCCGCTGAATGCGCTCACGCTGTCCTCAAGGAGACTCGATGACCGGATTATGAGAGGTATTGTCCCTACCCGCAAGAGCAATTCCCGAAGTTCAATACGAATGATATCGGGAATAACGGTTTCCATAATCAGTTTCTTGATTCTCGGGTACTCCTCTTCAAGTTCCAATTCGGATATAAAACCTTCCTTCAACCTGTGTTTAAGGGAAGAAAAATTATATTGGTTTGAATAGAGACACTCAAAGAATACGTCGGAAGTGAGAAAAACGGAATCGGGGATTTGAATCTTGTTTATATATTCATCGTTATCCGAGGTAAGTATCTTATGCGCTAAAATCATACCTGCGGCTTTTTGACCGATTTTTCCCCGTCTGTCCGGGAGTCCGATACACTTATCCAGAATATTGTAAAGATCGCTCAGTGAAAAATACTTTGTTGCGGCTATCCTATAGTAATGGTGATCAGATATAAAATATTCGATAACTGTCTCAAGAACTTCTTTTATGTCTGTTCCGGGTATCTCTTTTTCATGGGTAATCAGACGCTGCAAAAACGGAAGAATTTCGCTGTTCTTCATATTTTTTATTGCATCTATATTTCTTGCTTCTTTTACAATATCGGTAAGGCTCGCTTTCGGCTCCAACACCGATATAAAGACATTTTCAAGATCAAGATAATCGAGTGAATTAGCAGCATGAAAAAGTACTTCTTTTCTCCGTTCCTTAGAAGAGAGTTTTTTCCACTCCTTGATTTCTTCATCATCGACAAGGCTGTGCTGAATAAGCGATTTCAGAAGCTGTTTCTCAAACACCTTTTTGAGCTTAGAATCGCCGCCCGAAATCCTGTCAATCCGTTTTGCAAGATATTGCGCCTTTAGAATATTCGTATCGACGGATTCTTCGGGCATCAGATGCATAACGTTGAGAATGATCGTTTTTACTTCTTTAAGAGTCAGGCTTTCTTCGGCACAGGTAGGAATATCCTTGCCAGAGGGAATTTTTAT
>JADFON010000269.1 GCA_022562855.1 Candidatus Zhuqueibacterota bacterium
GTATGATATTATTCCAATTCCTGACGAGTTCAAGCGGGTCTTTTATTTCGATAATGTCTTCCATATCGCCGGTAAGTATCGATTTTACGCGGATGGTTACCTCATCGGTCATGAGGACATTTTGAACGAAATCGTTTGCCATATACAACACACCCGTCGGAGGTATCGAATAAATACCGGTGTCATACGCGGCAATAATGTATTCAACTTTCCGCTCAATAATATTGTCTATTTCAACAGGGTCTAAAACATTGTATTCTCTTATTTCGAATCCCCCAAGGTTGATGCCGGGAGGAGGCATGGTAACCGCTATTTCCGGCGCATGTCTTACCGTAACTTCGTATAGCACCAGTTCTCCTACTGAAACCTCAGCCTTATCGATTTTGGATTCTACGGAGACTTCGCCCTGTTCGCTAAAAGAAACCGCCGGACAACACAACAGCAAAAAACAGATTGTCAAAACGGTCCGGGAATATGATTTAATCCTAATATTTGACGTTGCCGTTATCATTTAATTTTATCTGCAAACACTATAGCATTTTGCGCTTCTATTAACTGGTCGGTGAGCCGGTCGCGTAATATATTTGCCTGCTGTGAATAAAGCAGTTGGAATATTATATTCCGCGCATCCTCCAGTGAAAGCTGGTTCTCGGAGCCGTCCGGGTCCCGCTGTATCAATTTTTCTTTGTTTTCCTCGTAATATTTTTCTACTTCCGAATCTTCAATATTTACCTTCACATAAATATCATTTTGCATCAGTTTTTCGATCATGAGCTGTTTTTTCTGTAAAAACGCTACATCCATAATTTCCTGGTCCGTGTCAAAGCTTCTTCTCTTAGCGGAATTGTACAACACTTCACTTTTTACATAGTCACCGAGAAAAACAAGTTTGCTGTTCCGAAGGTTTTCCTCATTTTTCTGATCGTCGGGTATTGTGTTATAGTAATACTCAAACAATCTTTCGAAATCGCCCGAAGTTAAAACAGTGCCGTCGATAAGGGCAACGGTATCCCCCGGAAACCGTTCGAACGGAGAGTCCGATGCTGGTTCATTTGAACTTGTCGTTTCTTCCAGAACGGAAGCGGCTTCACCCGGTCTGCCAAGCCATTCTAAACTCGCAATAATTTTCCTATTAGCTTCATCGACAAGATCGCTCTCCCGAAACACATATTTGACTTTCAGAAAAAACGACATAGCATTTCTGTAATCTCCCACCTGTTCATAGAAAATATTCCCGATTTTATAGTTTATATCCGCTCTGAGATTGTCATCGAGATCATAAAGATCAAGCAGTTTAACATATTCATTGATCGACTGAATATATAATTTTTGGTTGAACAAAGCGTCGGCATATTCACGCTGTCTTTCCTGCGGGATTCCTCCGCTTGGGTCATATTGGGAGCAAGCAAATAATAAAATAGCCGGCACTAAATACATTATTTTTTTCATGAGTTTCTCTTTCCTGAAATCAGGATTTAGTTCCCTGAAGTTTTAAATGATTGTTTGATTGTTCAAATATTTAAGTTCTTATTTAACACAAAAGTTCGATAAAAAAATATTTTTAATGAAACCGTTTTGCTCTTTTTCGAAAAAATTTGACCAGGGGATCTATATAGGATTTATTAGTGTACACATCTATGAAATCTATATTCATCGATTTGAAAAGTTTTTCCCTGTTCACCCTCTGTTTTTCAGCTTGAGAAGAATAGAGATTCATCAATGACGCATCGGTCGTATCTATTATCACTGTTTCACCGGATTCGGCGTCTTCGAGTTCGATAAATCCTACATTAGGAAAACTTTGCTCACGGGGGTCGGTAATCGTAATTGCCACTATGTCATGCTTTTTGTTCGCCATCTGAAGGGCTTTCTTGTAATCCTCAGATAGAAAATCCGAAACAAGAAACACAGTCGCCCTTTTTCTTGTTACTCTGTTCAAATATTCGAGAACGGCATTTATATCGGTTTTGACTCCCTCTGGCTTGAAATACAATAATTCGCGCAGGACACGCAGTACATGAGATTTTCCCTTTTTTGGCGGAATATATTTTTCTATCCTGTCGGTAAAGATTATCAGTCCGACTTTGTCGTTGTTTTTTGTTGCGGAAAATGCGAGAACCGCACATAGTTCAATTGCAAGTTCTCCCTTCATTTGTTGAAACGTGCCAAAGTCTGCCGAGGAGCTCACATCCACCAGGAGCATTACCGTCAATTCGCGTTCCTCCTCGAACACTTTTATATAAGGATGACCCGCGCGCGCAGACACGTTCCAGTCTATAGTACGAATATCATCGCCATACTGGTACTCGCGCACTTCGCTGAATTCCATTCCACGTCCTTTAAATACGGAGTGGTATTGCCCGGTAAAAAGATCGTTGACAATTCCCCTGGTCTGGATTTCAATCCGTTTGACTTTTTTGAGAATCTCTTTTGGTATCATCGAATTTTCGGTCTATCTTGTCATTTCTCACACGAAAGTGGTGGTTTTCACCATGAAAACGGGAATCCATCTTACGTACTTTATTAAAGATGTATTTCCACTTATCTGAGAGTTGCACAACTGTTTTCGTCGTGTATAATAGCCCAGACCCGAATAAGGGGCAGGCCTGAATGTCTGTTCTACCATAATAATTTTCTATGGCGTAGATTTTAACATGTTGTGATTTGGTGGGACAAGCATTCTTGCTTGCGCCTTTTTCGGCGCCTGTCCTTTTCTCAAATTTAGTTGTGCGACACTCATTTGCATAGAAACGACATCTACTCATTCCTTTTTTACAATTTTAAAATAACAATAGATTATCACGGTACTTCGATCCTGTTGAGAATTTTTCTCACAATATTTTCTGCCGTAACTTCTTCGGCTTCCGCTTCGTAGGTTACGATAATCCTATGCCGTAGAACGTCCAGCCCTATCGACCTGACGTCTTCGGGTGTTACGTATCCTCTGTGCCTCAAGAATGCATGAGCCTTTGCTGCGAGCCTCAGATATATCGACGCACGTGGAGATGCTCCATATTGAATAAGACCGCTAAGATCATCGAAACCATATTCTTCCGGGTTACGAGTCGCAAAAACAATATCGATTATATATTTGTCTATTTTTTCATCTATATATACTTCTCTGACAATGGAACGGGCTCTGATTATTTCCTCCGCCTTTATGACCGGTTTTATCTCCGCAACCGTATTGCCGGACATTCTCCGCATTATTTTCAATTCTTCTTCCTTGTCCGGGTAATTGACAACAACTTTGAGCATAAACCTGTCTATCTGAGCTTCCGGAAGAGGGTACGTTCCTTCCTGCTCTATAGGATTTTGTGTTGCGAGCACAAGAAACGGATCGTCAAGTTGGAAGGTCGTCTCGCCGATAGTGACCTGCCTCTCCTGCATAGCCTCGAGCAATGCGCTTTGAACTTTCGCCGGCGAACGGTTAATTTCATCGGCAAGCACCAAATTTGAGAATATTGGACCTTTTTTAGTATTGAAAGTACCGTCATTCTGGTTGTATATCAATGTTCCGATAAGGTCCGCCGGCAACAGGTCCGGCGTAAATTGGATCCGCTGGAATTTTGTCTGTATCGATTTAGCAAGCGAGTTTACAACCAGAGTTTTGGCAAGACCCGGAACACCTTCCAACAAAACATGTCCGTTGGAAAGCAGTCCTATCAGGAGCCGTTCGATCATGTATTTCTGGCCGACAATTACTTTCCCGATTTCTTCCGTAACTTTATCAATAAATTGTGATTCTTTTTCAATTTTCGCATTTATCGCCTGAATATCCTGATCCATCAATCCTCCGTTTAATATTTCCTGCCCGAATTTTTATAATAATCAGCAGCATTCAGTATTTATCCGTTAATTTGGAATAAGTTGTAGTATTTTATCTACGTGT
>JADFON010000270.1 GCA_022562855.1 Candidatus Zhuqueibacterota bacterium
CGATTTTCGCCGGGGCGCTGACGAAATCCAGTTATGGGGCGACCAGGCTGCTCTGGCTCAATATGATTTGACGTTGACGTCGCTCATGCAGATGGTAAATTCCGCCCGCAGAGAAGGTCGGGAAATGAGCACAAAGATGAAGGATGAGGATGGGGATATTCTGATTCGAGTGCGGATGGTGGAAAAACGGGAAAGAAACATTGACGATCTCTACGCAATGACAATTCCGGTTCCTGGCGCGGGAGAAATAATGATCGCCGATCTTGCGGATATTATCGTCGATGAAGGTCCAAGATCCATTACAAGGGTATTCCAGGAAAGGCAGTCTGAAGTGACTTATGAGTTTAATGATGAGTTTATTCAGACCAATCAAGACCTCGACGCCCTGAGATCAAGGGTCGACCAGACAGTACATGATGTTCGTCTGCCACAGGGTTTTACCCTGGAGATCATCAGGGACGAAGACAGCTTGTTCAATACATTTCTTCCCCGCTTCTTAATAGCTTTTGTACTCATGTATTTTGTACTGGCGTCGACATTCGAATCGATTAAATACCCTATAATAATTTTTGCATCTATCCCGATGGCAATTATCGGTTCTCTTTGGTTCATGGTGATCACGGGAACAGAATTGCAGATATTCGCTTTTATCTCTTACCTGGTTCTGCTTGGAATAGTGGTAAATAACGGGATAATTCTTATCGACTACATTACAATATTACGAAAAAAGCACGGTTTCAACCGGAACAGGGCTTTAATTTATGCTACACGTGCAAGAGTTCGTCCGATACTTATGACGTCGGTGACAACAATTCTTGGCGTTCTTCCTCTTGCGGTTTGGCCCGGAACAGCGACTGAAGTATGGAAACCGTTTGCAATCAGCTTGATAGGGGGTCTCGTATTCGCCACACTTCTAACACTGGTATATTTGCCCGTTTTGTATGTGAGCATCAATGATTTCATAGACGGGATGAAAAGAAAAGGTACACCAGGCATTATTGCGGCTCTCCTTTTAAACGCGGGAACTTTTGCCTTTATCTGGTTCTGGTGGCTTGAAAGTCTTCTATACCAGATAACGATATCTGTTTTTTTCCTGACCATCTTGAACGTTTTAATCTGGAGTTTCTATAAATACCTCGACAATCGTTTACGTAAGATCGAATTGGGAGAAGATTTTACTATAACCATAAGAAATTTGACAAAAATATATAATGATCCGGGTAAATTTATGAAGGACTGGACCAGGCGCAAACGCAGGCAATTGCGGCAAAGTAAAAATGGCGGGACAGTATTCGATGCAAAACCGGTTCTGGAAAGCCTTATTTGGAAAATCCCCGCTCTTTTCTTCATCTTTTATTTCCATTACGCTTATGCTGTTAATATTTTCAGCAGCATGTATTGGTTGACAATTATTTCGGTTTCTACTTTCTTTCTGCTCTTTAATATTCTCGGCGTTTTCGGACTATTGATAAAAAAGAAAAATACGGAAGACAATAGCGAAAACCGAATAAAAATGTCGAAGCTAATGTTGTTCGGTAAAATTATCGGTGTGCTTGTAATGTTTGCTTATCTGTGGAGAATGGGTGCATTCGTAACGGGCTGGGCTGTTTTTTATTGCATAGTGTGGTGGTTTGTCTGGTATGCCCGGACAGTTTCGTTAAAAGTCTATAACGGTGAAATCGTCATAGAAAATATATCGGGACGGTTCGTGAAATGGAGAAGAAAGTTTTACCGGTTATTGCTAAGTCTGCCTGTTATCGGGCGCAAGAAAATTCAGGTTCGTGCTTTACACGGTGTTAACCTTACAATTCGGACCGGAATGTTTGGTCTGTTGGGTCCGAATGGCGCAGGAAAATCTACATTGATGCGTTTGATAGCTAATTTAATATATCAATCAAGGGGAGTCATTTACTTTAACGATTATAAACTGAGCAATTACCGTGATATTGTTCAGAAATATATAGGTTACCTTCCGCAGATATTTGGTTTATACGGTGATTTCACCGCCTGGAATTACTTGAATTTCATTGCGATTCTAAATAGATGGGGTAGTAAAACCGAACGGCACCAATTGGTTGAAAGTGTCATTCGCAATGTCAATCTCTGGGACAAGAAGGATAATAAGATCAATACCTTCTCAGGAGGTATGAAGCAAAGGGTTGGGGTGGCGCAGGCGTTATTGAATCTTCCTAAAATCATTATTGTTGACGAACCCACCGCCGGATTGGACCCTATGGAACGAATCCGGTTTAGAAATATGCTGGCGGAAATGAGCAAGAACAGGATTGTGATTTTCTCTACACATATTGTTGAGGATATATCGACATCCTGCAGGGAAGTAGCTGTCCTGGAAAAAGGAAAAGTCATATTTGAAGGTACGCCGGAGACTATGAGGCTAAAAGCTGAAGGAAAAGTCTGGGAATCTCTGATACCTCCCGAAGAATTTGCCGAGTGGAATAAGGCTCTGCAAATAGTTACCCATATTCGCGATCAAGACAAAATAAAGATAAAATACATAAGAGAAAAACCGGTGGAACAATTGGAAACTACAAAAGTGGAACCGACGCTTGAAGACGCGTATCTACTTATGTTGAATCCATTATAACGGTAAATATAAAATCAATGAACAACTTCGTAACTGAATCGCTATTGTCCAATTTGCTTTTCTTGTTTGTGCACATCAGGAAGATACTCTTTGCCGGGAAATTTTATGTGGTTTTCATTGTGGTAATAGCTGTTTTTAACGGATTCCCGATTGTAATGGGTCACATCATGAGCAACCCGATGCCGGTAGAAGTTGCCTATTATTTTATGAACATGGTGCCGGGGATAGTCCTTGCTCTGTTCTTGTCGATGTTCCTCGTTTCTTATGAAAAAGACAACAAAACCATTGAAGCGCTTTTTTCCATACCCGGGTCGCCGTATAAAATCTGGCTCTATAAACTCACCGTACAATATTTTATTTTACTCTTGCTGCTGGTTCTATTTGCGGTTATGACCTTTTTGTTTGTAGGTTCGATATCGATACCTTCCGTAGTGGTTAACGCATTTGCAAACGTGTTTTTTGCAGGAAATCTCACCTTCTTTTTTTCGACAAAATTCAAAAGTGGAATAGCCGCAGGTATAGTAACTTTTGTAATTCTTTTTATATTTTTTCCTGTCAGCATTATGCTTCAAGAATCTCAAGGGAGTTTATACCAATGGAGTTTATATTTAAGCCCATTGCTGAAACCCGATAATCTCGATATCGGTATCTGGAACCAAAGACTGCTTTACAACAAACTTACTGTATTCGGAATGGGTTTTTTATTCATGTACCTTGGACTCAGCAAACTGCGAACGCGCGAACCTTTTATTTAAATTGTCAGTACAGTGATGTCCGGTTAAAATTCACAATTGTTGCCGGAGTTCTTTGTTACATAAGGGATTAGGTTTTGTTGTTCTTGTTTATGATACAGTTTCTACACCCCCCTAAATTCCCCTTCACGCGTAGTGATGGCTTATGCCAAAAGGGGGATTTCCCGTTCGGCTGAGACAGTTAGATATTCCCCCTTTTTAAAGGGGGAGTAAGGGGGATTTGGAACGCAAGAGCAATAGCATTGACCGAATCTCCGAAAAAAAGGAGCAAGCTAAGTTCGGGAAAGTGTTTTTTAACCGGACAGTAATGACAGATATACCGTTAATCAATTTGATTGACAAAGTCAAAAATAAGTCTAATAAAATCTCAAGAAATTTTATCAAATCGCTCAAACATTTATCATTATATTTTCTTCAAAGCGCACAAATAACCTTCCACACAATTGTTATTTTACTTCTTCCCTTAAAGAGAGTGTTGCAAAACCCTAAAACACCGTAGTTCGGGCTTGCCCCCTTTACCGGGTCCTGTCCCTA
>JADFON010000271.1 GCA_022562855.1 Candidatus Zhuqueibacterota bacterium
GGAAGACCATCGGCGGGCAATCCCGAATACCCATCCGCAGCGGTGAACATTGATTATTACCTTGCTGAACCCCAAACGGGTGAATTTACGTTGGAGATCCACGACAGCAACGGAATTCTTGTCCGGGCATTTTCAAGCGAAGCGGAAGGTGAACGCTGGGAAATACCGGAGGAAATAAGTATGCGCGAATTCAGGCTGGAACGAGCCGGAACACCGCGCCTGCCGAACAGTGCCGGTATGAACCGGTTTCGCTGGAACATGACACATGCAGGTGCATGGAATCAGAACCGTGCCGGTTCAGGTGGACCGATGGTCGTTCCGGGAACCTATCAGGTCAGGTTAAGCGTGGGAAACTGGAGTTCTACCGAAGAGTTTGAAGTATTGGCGGACCCGCGTGTTACAGAAGACGGAATCACTCAAAACGACTTTGTTGAGCAGCTTTCTCTCTGCCTGAAAGTGCGGGATCTTATGAGCAACGCCCGTCAGACGGTCGAGCAAATCCGCATCGCATCAAGTTCGGCAGACAGGGGCGCCGGGGAAAAACTCACAACGCTTCGATCAAAATTTTTGACCGCTTCGGGTAGATACCAGACCCCGATGCTTGTAGACCAGATCAGCTACCTTAATTCCATGCTAAACCGCGCGGATCAAAAACCGGGACGTGATGCTTATGAACGCTTTGATGAGTTGAATGGACTTCTTTCGGACTACCTTAATGAACTACGGCAGATTTTGAACAACAGATGATCGACCCAAAGAAACGCATCTCAAAATTATAAGTACAAATATCCTGCTTAGATCCCTCTCTTCTCAAGAGAGGGGGATACAGGGGTGAGTTCCAGCTTCATATTAGCATGGATTTACGGGAAATGCCTGGAAAATCGCATCGCTAATTGTGAACGCATACTGTATCGACATAAATTTATGGAAATGAATAAAAGTTGTTGCAATATGCAAATCTACATCTTACTTTGGTTATCCGGGGTGCAGAAAAGAGTTATTTCATTCGAAAAGGAACTTTTGGGAAACTGTGCGAATTACAATAAATATGATGAACACGATAGACTATAAATTTAGAATACTGCTGGTTCTTGGACTGTCGATTGCGATTTCAGGATCGGCTCTTGCGCAAAATCCGGACTTTACCGATGTGGATATACCGGCTAAATTGAAATTTGATTTTTCTTATCATATTGTACCCGATAAAACGGGTGAGAATTCCGAGCTGAGAGTTTATACGAAAATCCCATACAGCAGCCTGACCTTTATTTCAAAAAATAATTCGTTCTATGCCGAATATGAGTTATCTGTTGAGATCTATGATAAGAACGGAGAATTGTTCAAAGGAGATACAAAATTTGAGGATTATCAAACATGGAATTATGCCGACACGGAATCTGAAGATGTATACAAGATCCTTTCAACAAGATTACCAATTAACCCGGGTGAAAATACCATCATTGTTATACTTGAGGACGTAATTTCCAGAAGTATGAATGAGAGATCCTTAAAAATAAAAGTCGACAAATGGGAAAAAGATAAGCTTCGGATTACAAATGTTATTTTGTCAAAAGAGGTGGCGATTTCCAATTATGAAATTATGGAATATACTCCATTTATACCGGGAATAATTCCTAAAACAGGTACTGACTATTTCAGTTATTTTGAAATTATCAGTCCGGTATTAGGGGAGGAATATTCTGTAGAAGTAGAATTACGATCAAAAAACAGAAGAAGGAACTTGACAGTCTTCAAAAATAAATTCACAAAAACGGCTGATGAGAAAAAAATAAATATTGCGACTGATTTGACGGTAAATGATTTGCTGACGGGTACTTATGAAATTAACTACAAGATAAAAAGCGAATCGCAAGGTGAAAAAAATTATCCAAAACGTTTTTTGTTACCTGGATCGGTTACCCGGTAGATGAAGAGGATTTAGATTTAGCGCTTGAACAAATGAAGTATGCCTTTGATAAAGTAATGTTTGAAGACCTTGACAAGCTAAACTTTGAGGAAAAATTGGAATTGTTTACTTCTATTTGGGAAAAACACGATCCTTCTCCATACAGCCCCGGCAATGGGTTTCGTGATGGATATTACAGGCGGGTCAGGTTTGCTAATGAAGAATTTACTCAATATAAAGACGGCTGGAAAACCGACAGAGGTATGATTTATATCCTTTTCGGACCCCCCAATCAAGTGTTTTACTCGGATTTTTCAAGTTTTGAAAAAGCAACACAGCAATGGGTATATTATACTAACGGGGTTTTTTTTACGTTTTTTGATGATCATAACACCGGAGATTTTCAATTAAAAGAACCTTACGATTACGAACCGTTTACCAAGCCTATAAAGTGACCGTTTTTTGATGATGTTTAAGAAGAATATTCTAAAAAGTAACTAAGCAAGAGTAGAACAAAATCATCAAATACCTCGAATAAGAATTTGAAAAGCCTCTCCGGAGGCTTTGTTTTTGCGGTTTATGTAATCTTAGAGATAAAAAAATATCGAATCGATGAATAATTTGAGAAATCCGAGTTTATTTCGAATCCTTTCACATCCAATCCCGCTCAGCGGGATATTGGCTGTATTGATTTTTTTGAATACAGGTTCAAATGATCTTTTTGCCTTTTCCCAACAGGAAACGGTTGACAATACTGTCGCCGGAGAATTCCTGAAATCACGCGAAATGCTGCAATTGGATAGTGAATATCAAACCCTGATGACCCGGCTGCGCAGTAACGGCAATGACATAGGGGCGTTGAACGATCTCGGTTTTAAGTTATTGGAATACGACATTGTTGACTCCGCAGAAACCGTATTCAATACCTCGTTGGAAATAGATAATGACCAGGCTCCCGCACATACCGGCATAGGAATAGCATATTTAAAAAGGGGCGCCGGAAGGCTCATAATTTTTCAGTCTCTCAAGAGTTTGTTTGGTGTAGATGATAATTTCGAAATGGCGGTAAAGAAGTTTGAACGCGCCTTGGAATTAGACCCGGGTTATAATAAAGCGCAGTATCACCTCGGTGAGGCTTATTTTGAAAAGGGCGGGGATAAAGAATTGGAAGAGGGGACAAGAATTCTAAATGAATTGAGGTTTAACGATCCGTTTTATCCCGGTATCTATTATTTATTGGGGAGAGTTTATTACAAGGCAAAGAACTATAATGAAGCCGAAAAGCAGTTCTTGATACAAATTCAGGTGAATGATGACCACGCCCCGGCGAAAATTAATATCGGGCTTTTATATTTTATAACTGAGAAACCGGAAAAGGCGTCCCGGTTTTATCTCGAAGGGCTGAGCCGGTTACGTGACAGGGAATTACTGGAAGACATTTACGAAGATATAAAGCCCATTTTTACGCATGATGAAAACGATCGCTACAATTCAATATCAATAAATGACCGTGGAGATTTTCTTGAAAGTTATTGGCGTCGGCACGACCCGAACATTATATCCGAAGAGAATGAGCGGCTTCTCGAACATCTGCGCCGCGTCAATTTTGTTGAAGAAATCTATCATGAAAAAAACCGGCGTGGTTATGATGACAGGGGCGAGATTTATCTAAAATATGGAGAGCCCAACAAAAAGTTTGTCAGCGCCGCTATGAATAGCGATCTTGTGAGGATTTATCCAACTCTCAAAGATAACGAATCATGGCTTTATGACAGGTTGGATTCAAACCTGGCATACGATTTTGTTTCGATTGGAGGCGGTCCATATAGGTATGTACCCGATTTGTCGTATGCAACTTCAAGGAACGAGATAGGAGTGGCGCAGGAACTATATATTGAACGGGCTTTCCTTGGAGGAATTTACGGAATCGTCGCTGGACGCGCCTTTAACGAAGGAAGCGATTTTGA
>JADFON010000272.1 GCA_022562855.1 Candidatus Zhuqueibacterota bacterium
TTTCCCTTTTTATTTTTATATAGGCATTTTCAAAGAGTGAATACGCCTCGGCGAGTTCTTTTTTTGTATTTTCAAGAGTCTTGCTTTCTTCTTCCAGTGTCTTTTTCAAAGCAGATAACTTGTTAAATTGCCCTTGCTCGGCAGGAGGTAATTCTTTTTTTATCCGCTTCAGTTTCTCAAGCTTCGAATACAAACCGTCTATTTTTATGGTATTTGCCTTATGATTCTCGACATCTGTTTTATTTTGCTTCATTCTTTCACGTGTTTCACGGTTCAATATGATTTTTAATCTTGTCTTTGTGAACGCCTGACTGCCCGCGCTTTGAACTTCGATCAATTTGCTCGAAGAGGTAGAACCGCCTAAGACGCCTTTTGTTCCCGATACAATAACTTCACCGTCTGCTTCAACATTGCTATGAAGCAAAGCGTCTGAAATACGCACGTCGCCGCCGGCATATATATACTGATTTTCAGAAAACGGAAGTGTAACGTTACCCCCTGCTTTTATTTTTCCTTCACCCCGTCCGATAAAACCGCCTTTTAAAACGACGTTGCCATCGGTTTCGATAAGCGCATCTTCTACAACTTCCTTCACGGTAACATCGCCTCCGGACTTTACTTTAAATCCAGCCTTCATTCCCCCTTTTACAATGACCGCACCGTCAAAATCGATATTGCCCGATGCATAATCGACATCGCCATCGACAATCATAACCGGCTCGACATTCACTTTGTCCTTTTTAAGGGAAACCATCCCGTCAACAAAAGCAATCACTTTATTCTCATCTTTTTTGTCTACAGCAGTGTTTTTCCCTATTGGCGTTTTTACCGGTTCAAATACGGTCGCCTCGATAATCTCCCCTGTAACTGCAAGTCCATCTTCTCCCTTAACAGGCGGAATAAGCTCCGCAAGAAGGTCTCCTTTTTTTACCTGCTGGATCATACTCGATTCTTTAAAATCTACATTCCCCTTTTCGTCTTTCTTTATGGTCATATCGGGATTCGTTTCAAAGTGATATTTGACCCGCCCTTTTTTACCTTCGACCGGAGGCGTGCCCTCCGCAACAAGGAACTCCTGCCCGAAAAGTGACTGATCGTATATCTTCTCTAAAACATCATTCAGAATCGCTTTCTTATCGATGTTCTTCTCACCAAGCAAAAACTGAACTGCGGAAACGTCCGGAGCCGAGCCATCTTCGGTCTTTTTGATAGTTATCCAGCAGCTTAATTTGTCATCCGATATCTTGATTTGAATATTGCCGGTATCGGGCGCAGCATCCGTGGCTTTGGCTGCGGAATTCTCCTGACCCGCCTTCTCCGCACTTTGATTTTGTCCATCTATCATAACTGACCTACGTTGTATTTAATAATTGAAATTTAGGTGAAATAATGTTGTTTGCAAGTATGATACAAATTCAGAAATTAGTTTAAGAACCTGAAACATATAATTTTAACGCTAACAATTGAATTCAAGAAATTTATTAGGTATATATAAACTGAATTTTTCCCTTTGTTTTGTTTAATTTCATTGGCTATATTGGATGCTTGTATTAAGAAAGTGCGGAAAAGTATGAATTATTTTGCTTTTTCCGGTAATTCAATTTTAATAAATCTTCATTGTAAATACAAGTAATATTTTTTGATACGGACAATGTGCATTTAATATGAGTTTTTTTCAATTGAAACGACAAATCTGCCGATAATTAAATTGATTAACAAACCGTAAAACGTTTTTATGGAAAGCAATCAAAAATATAACGCCCTCGTGATCGATGACGAGAAACAGATGGTCGATATGCTGCACGACTTTCTCGAAAAAGTGAATATCAAAGTTACCGGTGTAAAAGACGGTGTAAACGCCTTACAAATATTAAAAAAGCAAAAATTTGATCTAATACTGCTGGATTTGAATTTACCGCTAATGAACGGCGAACATGTAATGAATATATTAAAAGGGCGTAACGAGTCTACGCCTGTTATTGTTGTGTCTGCATTTCTTACGCATGAGAGAATACTCGAATTATCAAAACTTGGCGTGAAAGAGTTTCTTGCAAAACCTTTTGAGATGGGATCCCTTTACGATACTGTCAACAAGGTATGTCCTATCGAATACGAAAAAAAATGAAACCGCGTTTTAATTGATACCCGCCTTAAAGAAATAATAAGTATAGGTTCTATCATTATCAGACTTCGTCTACATTGCTATCGCTTCCTTGAATTCCTTTGAGAACATAACCCGAAAATCCTTAGCCGCATCGGATTCCATATTATTTACAAAAAACAGATCCCCGCGCTGTGTCGCTTTTTCCACGTTTTCATCGTTTCTGATAGCGCCAAGATAATCAAGATCGATCTGCAAATGCTGTCTCGTAACAGTTTTCAATGAATTGAAATTTTGTTCGATGGTCCCGTTTGAGAGATCAGATTCCCGGACTTTATTATAAACCAATTTCGGACGGAATTGAAAAAGCAGATCACGTAGCACCTGGACCATTTCTTCGCTGTTTTCAATAATCCAATTCAATATCGTGTTTATCTCGAATGCGTCTTTTTTCTCTGTCTTAAGGTGCATTTCAATTTCCTGCCAAACCGGTTTATTTTTTCGAATATTCTGAATAAGTTTTCTGTAAAGAGCGGTTTTGATAAAAATCAACGCATTTTGCCTGCTGAGCGGGTTGTTATTTAGCACAATAATACCCTCATTCGACAGGTTAAAAAAATCAACGTTATTAAAACTTATCCCGGCGCCAAGATCGATAAATATGTAATCGAATTCCAGTTTCCCGATTTGCCTCAACAAACTGACTTTCTTAAAAAAATGCATATTGGCAAGACCGTAAACCCGCGCCCCTGATGCAATCATTTTCAGGTTGTCGATTTCGGTGTCTATCAATAGCTGTCTCAAATCTTTCACTTCATTGAGAAAGAAATTGGAAAATGAGTACTCCGGTCTCTGGATAGCCATAAAATGGTGCAAATCGGAGCAGCCGAAATCGGCGTCGATAACCAGCACCTTGTTGCCGGCGGTTGCAAGGGCAGCCCCCATATTTGCCGTCACAAACGACTTTCCCGTGCCGCCTTTGCCTCCGGCTACCGTGTACAATCCTTTATGTAAAGAAGCCATTATGTTCACTTTCCGAAGTATAAAAGACCTAAACAATTACATTCCAATAATCCATAAACCTTTGAACTATATTACGTTATGTTGATTGTTTTACAATTTTATTTTGAAAAGTTCTCAAAAGTATAAAAACATTAACTCGAAATCAATGCTTTTCTAAATGAGAATATAATCTGTTATTTCTCTTAAATCTGCACTTTTAACATATTTATCATACCACTCTAAATACCGCTCATACCGGTCCGCCGTGAATCCTCAACAGGGTTGGATATTGAAAAGATGCATTATAGCCAACCGGTTTGCAGATAAATCCTTCGATTTCAGTTCCGTCCTTGCTTTTGAAGTGGGCATTTTCTACTTCAGCCAGATCGATCCCCGATAAAAAGTCATCGTTTGCCTTGCTTAATTGCCGCGTTCCGTCACCTTCCGTTATAAATATTTCACGGGGAATATGCAGCTGACTTATCAGTACAGCAGTAATCCCCGATTTGTTCATGTGAAACGACCGGACATTTTGCTCCCCCGCCACAGGTCTTGTAAGTTTGTTGCTGCGTACTTCGATAGTTGCGAGATGCCGTTCACCGCTGTCCTCGAGCAGGAAATAAACCGACCTGCCGTCCGGTGAAAACCGGGGCGAACTCACATTCCTGTCGAGTTTTGCAGTCAATAATTCCGGTTCACCCCCTGTCGACGGGATGACCGCAAGTTTATTGACCGCATACCAGATTAATTCCGGTTCGA
>JADFON010000273.1 GCA_022562855.1 Candidatus Zhuqueibacterota bacterium
TATCGCAATTTGTCATTCATCAAAGCTTTAAGAACTACTGATTCGTGGTAGCCATCTTCTTGGCGGAATTTGCCTAATATTTTATAACAAAATTCCTTAAAACAATTTTCAGGGAGAAATACATTCTTTAGAGCTTCGCATTGTTCTCTTATATTCAACAACTCTTCAAGAATTTCACGTCGGTATAATTGAAAATCATTTTTATATCGCGTAGATCGTTTGTATTTTTGGCAGATACAATTTATACTCATTGTTTATATGAAGTTTTTTGTTTACAGTGTTTATATTGTACTCAATTATCTAGAATATATCAAATAAAATACCTATAAAGTTATCAACCACTACACATTTTTGATTTACCCAAAGATGTCTCAGCGGAGCCCGACATGACAAATAGACAAACAGTAATCGATATTAAAAACATTCTTTTCAAAATCATTTTTTCTTTGAAATATGATAAGGGATGCCGAGGGCGGCGGGTTGGGTTGATCTTCCGAAGAAACCGATCAAGACGATGACTGTCATCACATAGGGAAGTATCTGGATCAGTTCGACGGGGACGACGGTATTGCCCTGCAGCCTGATCTGGAGTGCATCCATCAAACCGAAAAACAGACAACCGATGAGTACATATCCCGGTTTCCAATTACCGATGATCAACGCGGCAAGCGCTATAAAACCTCTGCCGGCTGTCATGTTGCGGATAAACTGCGAGCCGTGCGCTATGGATAGATAAGCGCCTCCCAGCCCCGCAAGCGCCCCGCTTATCAGCACACCCGCAGTCCTGTATTTTGCGACCGAAACACCCGCTGCATCTAACGCCGCCGGGTTCTCCCCGCCGGACGTCAACCGTAGACCAAACCGCGTGTACTGTAATATACCTATTGTGAGGGCTACCAATGCGAGACCGGACAAATCCATTATTGAAATCTGCGAAAAAAACGAGCCGATAACGGGGATATTCTCTACGAATCGTGGTATGCTGCGTGGTACCGTGTTGAAAATTACCGGACTCGAACTCGAAGTCCCGAAAAGGGCAGAGCAGAGAACAGGGGGGAGTCCGATCGCAAGGATGTTTATCGCGGCTCCGCTAATGATCTGACCGCCGTTGAAGTAGATGCAAACGACGGCGTGGATAACCGCCGCCGCCATACCGGCGAGACAACCTCCCAGCAAACCGAGCCAGGGGTTTCCTGTGTAGTAGGCTGCCGCTGCGGCGGCAAAAGCGCCGAATAACATAAAACCCTCAAGCGCGATATTTGCTATTCCGCCCCGTTCGCAATAGAGACCGCCGATAGCCGCAAAGGTCAGCGGTGTCGACAGCCGAAGGGCAGAAGCTATTAATGCGAAATCGATCATTTTTTGTATTTTGGTTTATTTCAGATAATAATGTCGATTTTTTTTGACATAGATTGACTCAGATACAATTTGACACTGATTTTCGCTGATTTAAACTGATGAACGCTGATTAAAAAAATTGCTCTTTTTCTTTATCAGTGTATATCATTTCAATTCAGTATCCCGCAGTGTCAAAGTTCTTTTAATAAAAGTTCTATTTACGATTAGTTTTGTTTTGCCATCACCGCCCGTGCGGCGACAAATAAAATAAGTATACCCTGGAATATATAAATAATGTCCCTGGAGAGGCTGACCGAATAGATGTCAACAATGAGTCCGCCCCTCATCAATGCACCGAACAAAAACGCGGTAATGACAATTCCCAGGGGGTGATTTTTTCCCATCAGGGCGATCGCGATACCCGTAAAACCGTAACCGGACGAGAAATTCATCATAAACCTGTGCCTGTAACCAAGAACCTCGTTCACCCCGACAAGCCCGGCAAGCGCC
Organism: Candidatus Zhuqueibacterota bacterium; assembly: GCA_022562855.1. Classification (GTDB taxonomy): domain Bacteria; phylum SM23-31; class SM23-31; order SM23-31; family SM23-31; genus JADFON01. The sequence goes on from JADFON010000273.1 coordinate 1,849, forward strand.
CCGCTTATGACCATAGTTATGATAGTGATACGGGTTATGCTGATACCGGCTGTTTGTGCCGCAGAGGGCGATTCGCCGGCGACTCTAAGCTCATATCCCGGGACAGTTTTCCAGAGAAAGACGTATACTAATACGGCAGCGCCTATAGCGATAAAAAACGACATATTTAATGGCGCCGAAACCCCGGCGTCGATTCCAAATAGTGAGTACAAATCCGATAATACCGGTAATTCTGCGTGAGCGGCTATTTCGGGAGTTTCAGGAATCTGGTCGCCGGGTTCGCGAAAGGGTTCCGAAACGAGGTAGCCAAGTATCCCGATAGCTATAAAATTCAGCATGATCGTAGTGATAACTTCGTGTGATCCAAACCTGCTTTTTAGATAGCCCGGGATCAACCCCCAAACTCCGCCTGCGGCTGCGGCAGAAATTACAGCGAGGGGTACGAGCAGCCAACCCGGCAGCGATGTAAACGTGAATCCGATCCAGGCTGCAGCAAACGCGCCCATGTACAGTTGTCCCTCTGCGCCGATATTAAACAACCCGCCCCGAAACCCGATGCCGACTGCGAGACCGGTAAATATCAACGGCGTAGTGTAAAACAGTGTGTAGGAAAAATTGTTAAACGATCCGAACGCGCCGTCAAGAAATACAAAAAGAATAGTGAACGGGTTCTCACCGAGAATTACAATAATTATTCCGCAGATAACCGCTGCGCCGATTATTGCCGAACCGTTTATGAGTATTTCGCGTTTGAAGTTTTTCATGTATGAATTGTTATTTCAGATTGCCGGTTTAATTATTTAAGGCAATGTAAAATCATACTATTTTCCGCCGAGCATGTATAATCCAAGCTCCCCCCCGGATACTTTATCCGCTTCGAAAGTTTTGGTGATCCTGCCGTCAAATAATATTCCTATCCGGCTGCACAATAATTTTGCTTCGTCAATATCCGACAGGAAGAGCAAGACAGCGCATCCCCCGTCTGCAAGTGCAATTACTTGTTTGTGTATAAAGCGGGTCGTTTTGATGTCGATACCCCTGGTGGGATTAAAAGCAAATAACACTTCCGGTTTGCGGGAAAGCTCCCTGCTGAGTACGATTTTTTGTTGATTGCCGCCCGAAAGGGTTCTGATTTCCCGTCCCGCCAGGTCGGGATCAGGAGGGGTTATTTCAAAGTCCCGTATAGCTGACTGTACAAAACCGGCTATTTTGTCATTTATATGAAATAATCTATTGCTAAATTGCGGGTCTCTCTGCCATCCGAGTAAAAAGTTCTCCGCTACCGAAAACGATCCGACTATCCCGTTTTTTTCCCTGTGTGAGGGGATATAGGCAATGCGGTCCGATTTCTGTTTTTTTTGCTTTTTATGGAAAAGCGGTTTTCCGTTTACCAGGATTGCGCCGGTGTATGATTTAGACCGACCCGACAGAATCGTTTCGATTTCTATCTGACCGTTACCTTCTACACCAAGGACGCCAAAAATCTCTCCCGCCATTACCGATAGTGATAGCTCTCTTAAAGGATTTGCCCCCCAATCACACGAGATTTCATCAATTCGGATGACGGCGTTTTCTTCGAATTTGTCCGGTTTCTGTTCTGATTTACCCGGTGAACGGTTAACGGGAGAGAGTTTTTCACCGGTCATTATCTCGATAATCCGGCTGCTTTCTGCATCGGCTTTGTCTATGGTCTCGATCATTTTCCCATCACGCATGACCGATATCCGGTCCGAAAATTTCATTACTTCGGGCAGTTTGTGCGATATAAAGATTATCGATGCGCCGTTTTTTTTGAGGGACATCAACACGGAAAAAAGAGTTTCTGTTTCTGACGGCGTTAACGCCGACGTCGGTTCGTCAAGAATTAGTATTGACGCTTCTTCATACAAAAGCCTTGCGATGAGGATTCGCTGGCGCTCTCCAACGGTGAGACTTTGAACTGTTTTATTCGGTTCGAGCAGTAAACCATGCGTTGTAACCAACAT
>JADFON010000274.1 GCA_022562855.1 Candidatus Zhuqueibacterota bacterium
AATAGTAAAATAAGTAATGTTTTCATAATCCTGGGTATTTTCAGTTTTTTGTTATATGTAACGGTTTCATGTTCATCCAGCGCCGCCAGCAGGCAGGCTCAACGGATAGACGAACTCAGGAAACGGGACGCTTCCTTACTTACAGAAGATGAAAAGCTTGAAATTCAACTCGAAGATGAGTTTATAAAAGCCGAACGGGTTATGGGGATCGGACAGTTCGAAAAGGCGCTGGAAATTGTTCAATCGATAATCTCCGGTAATGCCGGAACTGTTTTCTCGGACAGGGCATATTACTTTAAAGGTTTTACGTACACAAACATGCTCTTTTTTGACCGGGATCTTGAAAAAGCTGCTGCAGCATTCAGAATGGTTCTTGCATCAGAACCGGTTACCGATTTTGACCTGAAGGCTCAGGAAATGCTGGAGCGTATAAAGAAGTAAAAGAAAGAATCTAAGCATCACTATTTCGATAATAATGAGAAATATTTTTCGTACATATCTTCACCGGCTGTTTATTGTGGCGATTGTTTTAGCTCCGGTATTAGCGGTTCCCCTGGTTTATGCGCAAAATATTACGGTTACTGCATCAATCAGCCAGGGAACCGTAGTTGAAAACCAGGCTGCGAACTTATCGGTTGAGGTTTCGGGTCTGGAGGTGAACCAGTCTTTCAATCCTGTTCTCCCGAATCTCGGCGACTGGTTCTCATATACCGGTACCCGGAGTTCATCGCAAAGCGTTTCCATAATTAATGGGATCGTGTCTTCGAAGAAAACGTATCTATTCGGGATACTCCCTTTAAAAACAGGGAGATTTACGATACTTCCTGTAGTAATTCGTGTGGGAAGCCGGGAATACAAATCGAATCCGGTAACCGTGGAGATAGTAAAAGCCGGTTCTGCGCCTCAACCTCAAACGGGCGCCCGGCAGCAGCAAAGCGGGGCTAACCCGAATGGTCCGGTAGACTTATTTCTTGTAGCGGTTCCGGATAAAAGATCGGTGTACCAGAATGAAGGCATTACCGTTGAATATAAAGTTTATTTTGGACTGGGTTTATCTATCCAGGAATACACCCCCTTAAATACCCCTAACACAGCAGGGTTCTGGACAGAAGAATACCCGATGACCACCAATCCGAGAGCTGTTGTGGAAATCTACAATGACCGCCAGTATAATTCCGCCGTGCTAAAACGGGTTGAATTGTTTCCAACACAATCGGGTGAATTTGAAATTGATCCGGTACGGATGCAGTTTAAAGTCAGGCTTCCCCAAAGAACCAGGGGCAGAATATTCGATGATTTTTTCAATAATTCATTATTCGGATCGATGAAAGAAATTACCGTGAGTTCAGTGATCCTTGATATTACCTCCAAACCGTTACCCGAAATTGGAAAGCCTGCCTCCTTCAGGGGCGAAGTCGGAAATTATTCCATAAGCGCAGTTGTGGACAAAAATAAAGTTAAAGAACACGAAACCATTACGTTAAAAGTTTCGGTTGCGGGGACAGGTAATATAAAATTAATCAATGAACCGGAAATCGTTATCCCGGAAACTTTTGAAAGATACGATCCAAAGATTGAGGATAATATTGTACGGACCGGGGGTGCAATTACCGGAGAAAAAACATTTGAATATGTATTGATCCCACGGAGGAGAGGTTCTTATACTATTGAACCGATAACGATTGCATTCTTCGACCCGCGGGACAATATGTACAAAGTGGAGAAAACCGCCCCTTTCAGAATCACAGTGGAACCGGGTGATGCGATTGCACGATCCTCCGGGAACCTCACCCGTGAAGAGATAAGGCTGGTTGGTCAGGATGTCAGGTTTATCAAAGAATCGGTAGCAAAATGGCGGTTCATCGGTCAGGGTCAGTTTTTTTCGGTATCGTTTCTCAGTCTGCTGTTGACCCCGCTTGTGGTTGTCGGATTCGCACTGATTTACGGAAAACGGCACCAAAGACTCAACACAGATATTGGATACAGAAGAAGCAGGCAGGCAAATGCGGTTGCGGTTAAACGATTGAAAAAAGCTCATGCTTTTCTGAAGAAAACTGACGCAGAGTCATTTTATCCTGAAATTGCCCGTGTTCTCCAGGAGTACATTGCGGATAAGCTCAACATAGCTGCCGCAGGGATTGTAACCGGCGATCTGGAAAAAACGCTCAAGTCAAAGAATATCGATGAAGATATTTTAAATTCATATATAGCTTGTCTGAAAACGTGTGATCTTCACAGGTTTGCCTCGATAAAAAGCTCAAACGACCAGATGGAAAGACTCTATGATGATTCAAAAAAAGTGATATATGAAATGGAAGAACGTCTGAAAAGCGCTGCGTGACCGGAATTATGATTGATTAATTCAGCATCCTACTTTGTCAGGCATTTATGTCTGACATTTTAATAATATTTCTGAAATGACTGTTAATGTAATACATTACTGCCGACATTGGGCGGTTGCCGCATGTGCTCTTGCAGTAATTTCGCTTGTGATTTGTGTACCTTTAGTATACTCACAGGATATCGAAGCGCTGTTTACCGAAGGAAACCGTATGTACCAGGATGGTGAATACGAAGAAGCGCTTATAAGGTACAGTCAAATCGTCGACAGCGGATTTGAGAGCGGCGAACTTTATTACAATATAGGGAACGCTTATTACAAAATACAGGAAACGGGATTTTCAGTTCTGTTTTATGAACGTGCACGCAGATTGATGCCCGAAGACGACGATCTTCTTAACAATATCGATCTTATTTCCCTATCTCTTGCCGACAGAATATCGCCTCTCCCGGAATTGTTTTATGTCCGGTATTGGAACACATTGAGAAAGATGTTGAGTATGTCTGCATGGAAGGGGCTGTTCTTTTCCGTATGGATATTAACCGCCATTAACATCATTATTCTGTTGTTTGTGAAGCAGAAACAAGCTAAAGACCTGGTCAAGCTGGGAGTGATAGCCGGGGGAATTGTGATAATAGCGGTTGCGGCGGTATTTATAACGGCAAGCGTTGGCGATAAACCTGGCTTAGACGGCGTGATAATGATGCCGGAAATAAGCGTGTTCTCTTCGCCGTCGGAAATCGGTACGGAAGTATTTCTAATTCACGAAGGAACAAAGATCCGCATAAAAAGAACTCTCGGTGATTGGATCGAAATTCGTCTTGCAGATGGTAAAGTGGGGTGGATACCGAGAAGTTCTATCGAGATAATTTAATTCTTCTCAAAAATAGTTATAGGAGTCGATTTTTCGATCGTCACGCGTTGTATTTTGTCGGTTGCAAGAACGGTAGGAAGATATTCAAGAACCGTTTTCAAGGTGAAAGTTTTTCTGTTTGTCAATTCCATCTAATGCACGCTGCATTTGAATGAAGTTTGGATTACTTATTCTCAAACAATCTAAGAAGCGCCGATTTTTGCACACTTTTCGCCGCAATATTATCGGTAATAGTAAGTGTCAAACGGTAGGGTCCGGTTTTTGATAAGTTGTGGTCGACACGAAGAAAGAGCGCTTCTTCATCTTCGCTTCCGCGGTTTATAAATTTCGTGGTAACACCCAGCTCCCGCTCATCATTCAGGACAAGGTTCCGCACAAAATCGGTTATCCAGGGAAAGTCGTCCTCAAGATATTGCAGAGAGTATTCAATAGTGTAATCGGTTGCTCCGGGAAGACCATTCAATAGAAGATTATATATTTCATAGTAGATAAATATCGGCTGCTCTTTATAAAAATATCTGCGCGGGTTCGGTTCAATATCAAGGTTGTCCCGGGTAATTTTCTCAAGGGGATCCACAAAAGTAATATTCCACGACAATTGCATATCACTCATCT
>JADFON010000275.1 GCA_022562855.1 Candidatus Zhuqueibacterota bacterium
GGACTATTCATGCGAAATTGAATACACCGGATTCCGATCAATTAATTGCCAAATTGATCAAGAACAACGGAAAGAAAGTTGAAATACACGACGAAAAAAGAGCAAAGGATTTGGAACTGGGTTTTAAGAACGAAACGTTCCAAATATCGAAAATAACGAAGAAGAAGGTAAACCGGAACCCACTGCCGCCGTTTATTACCAGCTCCCTGCAACAGGAAGCCTCTACCCGTCTTGGATTTTCTCCGTCAAGGACAATGGTAATAGCACAACAATTGTATGAAGGGCTTGAACTCGGAAGTGATGGAAGCGTCGGGCTGATAACGTATATGCGTACAGACTCAATGAGAATCGGCAAAGAGGCGCTCGAGGAAATCAGAAGTAATATTAAAAACAAGTTTGGCGGTGAATACCTTCCGTCAAAAGCGCGGGAATTCAAAACAAAATCAAAAAGCAAAGTCCAGGATGCCCACGAGTGTATACGACCAACCTATTTCGATAAAACTCCCGGAGATATAAAGAGCTTTTTGACCGGCGACCAATTAAAGCTTTATACAATAATCTGGAACAGAACACTTGCCTCGCAGATGAACTCTTCTGTTTCAAACCAGACCTCGGTTTTTATTAACGCAGGACAAAATGAATTTCAAGCCATAGGAACCGAACTTGTATTTTCGGGTTTTCTGAAAGTCTGGCAGGGCGCCGGCAATAACGACAATGATAATGAAGATGACATGACAAAAATTCCGCCGGGTCTTGAAGAGCGGATGATACTCGATCTTGTAAACTCGGATTTGAAGCAGCATTTTACGAAACCACCCCCAAGGTTTAACGACAGTTCATTGGTGAAAGAACTCGAACAGCTTGGCATCGGGAGACCAAGCACCTATGCATTGATAGTCAGCACGCTTTCTTCCCGAAAATATGTTGTAAAAGAGAAAAAAAAGCTGATTCCAACCGAATTGGGACAAATGGTGAAAAAAATAGTTTACAAGGGATTTCCCGATACGTTTGACGTGAATTTCACCGCAAGAATGGAAACTGAACTGGATCAAATCGCATCAGGTAAGAAGAACTATTTTGAAGTTATAGAAGGATTTTATAAACCTTTTCAGGAAAACCTCGACAGGGTTTTTAGCAATATTAAATCCTTCAAACAGGAAATTAGTGAAAAAGCCGGTTTTGATTGTGATTTATGCGGAAATGATATGATAATTAAATGGGGAAAAAACGGAAAATTCTATGCTTGTTCCGCTTTTCCTGATTGCAAGAATACCCGGCAAATCGAAACTCAGGAAAAACAGCCGGAGGAAAAAGCAGACTTCAAATGCGAAAAGTGCGGCAGTGATATGATAGTCAGAGCGGGCCGCTACGGAGATTTTTACGGATGTTCGAACTACCCTGAGTGCAAAAATATCGTAAGAAAAGATGGAAAGCAGAAAACACCACCGGAAAAAGCAGGTTTTCAATGCGAAAAGTGCGGAAAGGACATGGTTGTCAGGACAGGAAAACGGGGAAAATTCTATGCTTGTTCCGGATTTCCGAAGTGCAGAAATATTGTAAATATAAAAGGGGGTAACGATAATTCCGGGGAAAAGACAGAGTCCGAAAAAGCAGGTTTTCAGTGCGAAAAATGCAGCAGGGACATGATTATTCGAACCGGAAAGCACGGTAAGTTTTATGCATGCTCCGGTTATCCCGAATGTAAAAATACCCAAAAATTTACCGAAGAGAAAAATTCACCGGTAAATCAATAGATTTCAGATTCCGTTTGCTGTCATGCAAAAAGAAGTAAAATTATCAAGAATATGTAACCTGGTTTAATTTACTAAGGGGAACAAATTGGAGTTTTAAATCGTGTTATACTATATAGCAACCTCAGTTTTCCTCGATATATTGCCCCTTAAATCTTCAGGAAAGGAGAAATCGCCTATGTGATAATATAACGTTATCAGATTCATATCTTTGGTATAAAATTTGCTATATTTGTATTGCCCGGGAACAAGTAATAGTCAATTTGGGTGCGATTAAGGTAATTATGTTGAAGATTAAAACATTATCACACCAAATAGAGTCTTTTCTTACCCATCTTTTGAAAGAAAAAGGTTATTCCGTATTTACCATACAGTCCTACGGGAATGACCTGAATCAATTTTTATTATTCCTTCAATTTCCTGCTCTTAATTCATTAAAAAAACATCATATTAGAAATTTTATCGACTATCTTTATCAGAAAGACTACTCGAACACGACCATTGCACGCAAAATATCTTCTTTGCGGAGTTTTTCTAAATATTGCCTGAAGAAGGGAGATATCAAAGGTGATCCCTTTGCTTTGATTTCAGCCCCGAAACGGTCGAGAAAACTCCCTGAATTTTTGAGAAAAGGTCCTCTTGTAAAAGAACTGCTTGAAAGCGAAAAAAATAGTGAATCGAGCAGGGATTTCCGCGATACTGCGATTCTGGAGCTATTATACGCCACCGGTATGAGATTGCGAGAGCTGACGAATCTCGATGTGAAAGACGTGCGATTTGAAACAGGGACTGTCAAGGTATTCGGTAAAGGTGGAAAAGAGAGGATTATCCCGACCGGTAATCGAAGCCTCAATTGTATAAAAAAATATCTTCGCTCGAGACCGCGGCAGGGGGAAACTGCAAACTGGGATGACCCTTTATTTTTTGGAAGGAACAAAAACCGCATCAGTCCGCGTACGATTCAAAGGGTAGTTTCCGAAAGACTCAAAGGTATAGGAGAAGGTGTCAACGTACATCCGCACCTGCTCAGACATTCGTTCGCCACGCATTTACTTGACAACGGCGCAGACCTGAAAGCCATACAGGAATTATTGGGTCACAAAAATCTTTCAACCACTCAAATTTACACACATGTTTCCATAGAAAAACTTCGCAAAGAATATGACCAGGCTCATCCCCGGTCGGAGATGAACGTTCTGGATATTTCCAAAAGTTAATCGCAAAAAATTAACCGAAAAGGACTGCCTATGCATAAAAATAATTGCACAAAAACCTTTAAGCAATGAGTTGAAATGTATATTGATAATAATAAAAAAGTAAGGAGGAATCCATGCTGATAAATATTACTGCCCGTCATTTCAAAGCTCCCGAAAAATTAAAACGATTTGCAGATAATGAATTACATCGTCTCGAACGGTTTTATGATGGAATAATAGACTGCAATATGGTAATGGATTACATTCAGGCTAATCGCTCCAAGCATCAGGTTGAGATTCATCTGAATGTTTATGGAAAGGTTTTAAAAGTCTCGGATTTATCGGATGATATGTATAAATCAATAGACAGGGCAATAATAAAACTCGAAAGAAAATTACAAAAATATAAAGCACGATTACGCGGATTTTCACATAAAAAGGTGGTCAGCTACGTTAAAGAAAACAGCTCGCTATATGAGGAAGAATGAAAAACACGAATGAACTGACGGTAAAAACATGCTATGAGGAAAATAAGTCTGCTCTCGGTTTAAAGCTGTTGAATTCGGATTCAGGTCTGAAAAAAATTATAAAAGACCACGATCTTTGCAGACCGGGTCTTCTCCTGTCCGGGTTTACAAAGATTTTTGCTGAAAAGAAAATCCAGGTATTCGGTAAAACAGAGATTTCCTACCTCGCGGAAGAGAATAAAAGCGACAGGAAACAAGCGTTCGAACGGTTGATGAAAGCGGATATTCCCTGTCTAATTGTTGCGCATAACGGTAAAATCGACAAGGAACTTTTAAGAATCGCCGATAAGACCGGTATTTCGATATTTGCATGTCCCAGTACAACTTTTCATATTTATCAGATTCTTCACAA
>JADFON010000276.1 GCA_022562855.1 Candidatus Zhuqueibacterota bacterium
AAACCGCTTTTAGGTAGAATGAAAATTCATAATACGTAAAGTCGGGGTCAGAGACGACCCCGACTACGATTCTTTTTGCGACATCTGATGCAGTAGTCCGGCTCGTCCCGGAGCCGGACATCATGAATTTTAGTCAGAAATACAAAAGTTCAGTAGTAGTCATAAAATGCCAGACACAATAACAGGGAGGATTTATCGTGATACATAAAAGAAATATTTATTGGCTGCGGTATTTCTTAGCGGCTGCCGTTATTTTTTCGGTAAGTGCGAATGTCCTTGCGCAGAGGACGGTAAAACCGGTTCTTCATGGGAAACATTGGGTGGCAATAACCGGTAAACCGCTTGGAGCAACCGCCGGCGCGATGATTTTCCAGAGAGGCGGTAACGCTGTGGACGCCGCATGCGCTATGCTCGGCGCAACCTCTACAATGTACGATGTTCTGAGCTGGGGTGGTGAAACGCAGGCGCTAATTTATAATCCCATCACCAAGAAAGTTATCGGAATAAATGCTCTCGGCGTCGCTCCGACAGGAGCAACTCCCGAATTTTTTCGTGAAAAAGGGATGTCGTTTCCACCGGAATTCGGTCCGCTTGCAGCGGTGACGCCGGGAACGCCAGGCGGATTGATGGTTATGCTTGCCGAGTTCGGTACGATGAGCCTCAAGGAGGTTCTTCAACCTTCGATGGAGATGGCTGAAGGGTATCCTATGGAAGAATCGACTGCGAACAGGATCGAAGGAGCAAAAGATCAAATCAAGAAATGGCGCTACTCGAAAAGCCTTTTTCTTCCGCATCTTGGTGAAGAACGCGAAGCTCCTCATGGAGGAGAGATTTTCAAACAACCCGACCTGCTTGCCACCCTCCAAAAACTGGTAGACGCTGAAGAAAAAGCGTTGGCAGAAGGTAAAAGCCGTAAAGAAGCGATTTATGCTGCGTATGACAGGTTTTACAAAGGCGATATTGCGGAGGAGTTTGTCAGAGGTTCGCAAGAGATGGGCGGTCTGCACACAATGGAAGATCTTGCAAACTGGGAGGTCTATATCGAAGAACCGGTGATGACCACGTACAAAGGTATCGAAGTTTACAAACTGACAACGTGGGTGCAAAGTCCCGTCCTCTTGCAGACATTGAATATCATCGAGAATATCGACATTAAATCGATGGGATATAACAGTGCAAAATATATCCATACACTCTATCAAGCGATGAATCTTGCGTTTGCCGACCGTGATTTTTATTACGGCGATCCTTACTTTCCACCGGAGGAACCGATCAAAGGACTGTTGTCGAAGGATTACGCAAAACAGCGGTTTAACCAGATCAACTGGGACCGGAACGATCCGTATGTTTTGCCGGGAGATCCCTATCCTTTCGAGGGAAAAACTAACCCGTTTCTCGATTTATTGGAGAATTGGAACGATCCCAACAAGAATTCGTCATCAGGTACTTATGATGCATCGGGGAGGGATTTTGAGGAAGGATTTTTTGCCGGAACCACCTCCATACAGGCAGCGGATGAGAGCGGCTGGGTCGTATCTATCACACCAAGCGGCGGATGGCTCCCTGCGGCGATCGCAGTTCGTACCGGCATAGGCATGTGCCAGCGTATGCAGAGTTTTGTTCTCAATAAAAGCGAAAATCCTTTTAATGTTCTTGAGCCGGGTAAACGTCCCCGCGCTACACTGACGCCAAGCCTTGCTTTGAAAGACGGCAGACCGTTTGTATCATTCGCGGTTCAGGGAGGCGATTCACAGGACCAGAATTCGCTCCAGTTTTTTCTGAACATGGTTGAATTCGGTATGAACGTCCAGCAGGCGGTCGAAGCGGCAAATATTAACAGTTTTCAGATGCGGAGTTCATTCGGCGCCCACGAATCGAGACCGGGTGCGCTCACATTGAACGAATCCGTCCCGCCGTGGGTCAGAAGTCAATTGTCAAAAATGGGTTACGACCTTAGCTTTCGCAAGCTTACTTCCGGACCGCTCAACGCCATATATTTCGACTGGGAGCACGGAACCTTCTGGGGCGGTTCGAGTAATAGCGGTGAAGATTATGGTATAGCGTGGTAATTGCGTAGATTATTGCTGAGTCAAAAATATAGAGAAATACGTATATCTAAAAAAGGGGCTTAACCGCCCCTTTTTTATTTTTTGCTTATTTTCTTATATGACCATGGTTTTCCCGGCATATTAATCCATTTGATTTAAATCCTTATTATTGTTACCTTAATAGTTTGTCTTTTCAATTAGGAAATTGACCAACTATGCTTGCAAAAAATATCAGAAATTTTTGTATAATCGCTCATATTGACCACGGAAAGTCGACACTTGCCGACCGTCTGCTTGAAGTCACCGGTACGCTCACTGAAAAGGAGATGAAAAACCAGGTGCTCGATGATATGGATATTGAGCGTGAACGTGGAATTACCATAAAAGCCCACGCTATCCAGATGACCTATACTCCTGACAAAAAACATACCTATTCATTAAATTTGATCGACACGCCGGGGCATGTCGATTTTTCTTATGAAGTGTCGCGTAGTTTAGCTGCATGTGAAGGCGCATTATTGGTCGTCGATGCGGCGCAAGGGGTCGAAGCGCAGACTATCAACAACATGTACCTTGCGCTTGAGCATGATTTAACGATCATTCCCGTCATAAACAAAATTGACCTTCAAAATGCCCAGATAGAGGAGACAATAATACAGATTACGGATATTTTGGGCGCTACCGAAGAAGAAATTCTCCTGACCTCCGCTAAACTTGGGACCGGGATTGATGAGATTCTGAAAGCGATCATTGAACGCATTCCTCCACCCGGAGCAGAAATTTCAAAGCCGGCACGGGCGCTCATATTCGATTCGGTATTCGATCAATACCGCGGAGCTATCGCATACATCAGAATGTTCGAAGGAACAATCAAAAAGGGCGAATCTATAAAATTTTTAGCGAGCGGCAAAATCTTCGACGTCGAGGAAATCGGTTTTCTCCGGCTGAAACGCCACAGCGTTGGAGAATTGTCTGCCGGTGAAGTCGGTTACCTGATATCGGGAGCAAAAAATGTCAAGGATACCCATGTCGGGGATACCGTAATTCATGCAGCGCATCCGGGTACGGAACCGCTGCCCGGCTACCGGGAGGCAAGACCGATGGTATTTGCGGGCTTGTACCCGGCTGACACCGAAAATTTCGAAAACCTGCGCGAATCGCTTGAGAAACTCCAATTGAACGACGCTTCTATAAAATTCGAACCCGAAACATCGCAGGCGCTTGGTTTCGGATTCCGGTGCGGTTTTCTTGGATTTCTTCATCTCGAGATAATCCAGGAACGTCTCGAACGCGAATACAACCTTAATCTCGTTACTACCATTCCCAATGTGAAATACAAGATAATATTGACAGACGACACGGAAATATTTATCGATAATCCGGTAAATATGCCTGAAGCCGGAAGAATTGTCCGGATAGAAGAACCATATATCATCGCTCAAATCGTCACACCGAATGAATATATCGGAAATGTAATGACTCTTGCACGTGACCGGAGGGCTATCATCGGCAAATCGGAATATGTTGACCCAAACAGGACAATTCTCAATTACAGGTTTCCACTTGCGGAAATCGTATTCGATTTTTACGACAAATTGAAATCGGTTTCGAAGGGATATGCTTCTTTCGATTATTATCCAAAGGAGTATATAGCCAGTGACTTGGTACGGCTGGATATTAAGCTTAATGGTGAACCTGTGGATGCACTGTCGTCCTTGGTGCATCGCACAAAGGCCGAATCCTTTGGTAGGCAGATTTGCAAAAAGTTAAAAACGTT
>JADFON010000277.1 GCA_022562855.1 Candidatus Zhuqueibacterota bacterium
ATAACGAACCTAATAGCATGTTATTAAAGAACTTGCGTCAAATCGACAATATTTTCTTTAATTAGCACAACGGGTTAAATAAGGACAAATTTGACCCTGTTAAGCTTCACGGTCCAAAAGAGAAGACGTCGTTTGATATATCCGGCCTGGAACCCGCAGAATATGAATTCCGGATGACCGTAACCGACCTCTTGTCCGGTCAATATAAAGCAAGGATTGGAACGTTTATCATTGTACATTGAAATTTGATAGATAATCCCGGTTATTGCATGAAAAAATACGCACAAATAATTCTGAGTACGATTTTCCCCATATTAGTCGCCTTTTCCGTGTCATTTGGTCAGACCGGTCAAGTCAACGTGAAGTATACTATGCTGACAGGAAGAGTGACCGACGCTGCAACGGGAGAGCCGCTGGTCGGCGCAAGCGTATACTTAGCCAATTCCACAAAAGGCGCCGCCTCGGATGTAGACGGTTTTTATGCAATATTGAAGGTGCCGCCCGGAAATCACACTGTTATTGTATCTTATATCGGATATGAAACCGGCACGAAGACAGTCCTCGCAGGCAGTGAAGATTATTATGAAATCGATTTCCGGCTACGGCAGTCAATATTAGAATTGGAAGAAATTACCGTTACGGCGCAAGCCGAAATAGACTGGAAAAAGCATTTAAGAACTTTTACACGGGAATTTCTTGGAACTTCAGAAAATGCTAAAGAGACTGAAATAGTCAATCCCGAAGTTCTCGATTTCACGGTTGACGATAACCGTGATATATTTACGGCAACCGCCCGTGACATAATACAAATTGAAAACAACGCGCTTGCGTATACTATTTATTTTTTGTTGAAGGAATTCGTTATTCAAAACGGTCAAACACGGTATAAAGGCATTCATATATTTATTCCGTATGATGCACAAAATGCGGACGAATTGAAAAAATGGGATAAAAACCGGAAAAAAGCCTATGACGGTTCGATAAATCATTTTCTTGCCTCGCTGGTTGCGGGGACAATCGAAGAAGAAGGATTTTCGTTGTTGAGCATTCCGAGGCTTCCCGATGAAACCTATCCGCCTATCAGCAGCGTCGATCCCGGTACGTTGATCTATTCTAATGATATTTCATACAACAAAGAGATCCGGTTCGACGACATACTACAGGTCGTGTATATTGACGAACCTGTAGAAAAAGAGTATAATTTCACGATACCGGTAGATCAACAGGAATATCTCATGCTGTCCGGAAATCGCACCCTCAATCACCATTATCAGACGTCATGGATTAAACTCACCGACATGAAGGCGTCGTTCAGTACGGCAGGATACCTTTACAACCCATATGACATAATCAACTATGGATATTGGTCGTGGAAACGGACAGCGGATTTACTGCCTATCGAATACATCCAGGACATGCAGGATATTATTAAATTTTACGCTGATCCACTTGAAAAAAGAGCGGAAGTAAGATATACACCGACCCCGATCGAAGAACTCGGAAATTCTGCCGATGTCGATTATTTTGACTCTGGTATGGAACTAAAAAACGATGGAGATTTTGCCGGCGCCCTAAAAATGTGGCATGACGGAAAAAATACGCTTGAACGAGATGACAAAACCGATCCGGGATTGGGAATCGCCTACATCGAACTTGCAGCGGAACTGAATGACAGAGCGTTGTATGACATTGCCACCGAGATGTATATGTGGGGATTTTCGGGGAGTTCCATAGTAGAACACAAGGAAGCGGTTTCCGCCGAAGTCGAACGGATAATGCCTCTGTTGGAAGAGGATGTGCATAAGGAATGGGATAAACTTCTAAAAGAAAATGATCCTCTTCTGTTGACAAAGATACGCGGATTCTGGTTTCAAAAAGATCTTACGCCTGCTACAAAGATGAATGAACGTCTCATGGAGCACTGGGAACGGATAGCCTACGCCCGGAAAAATTATACAAGGAGTAAAAGATCGCCCTACGGAACGGACGACCGCGGGACGATCTTTGTACGGTACGGCAAACCCGGTAATATAGATTCCGGCGTGCTTGGCGATGGTAATGAGTATAATTTGAGATTTTTGGATATATTAGATGGTAATATGAACATTTACAGGCGGAACGATTTACGGGGCATTCCCGTACCTTCCGGACAGATACAGAAGAGGCACTTGAATCCCGAGTATGAAATATGGATTTATTATGAACATTACAAGGAAAACAAAGCCATTTTTGTGTTTGGTAAACCCGCTGACGGCAGGTTCAGGCTTTATGACAGTGTTGAAGAATTAATACCCAGGGACCATTCCTTGATGAGAAATGACCTAATAGTCGGAGACAAACCTCTATCGCCTTTGACTCTTGCGCAATTGGCGTATTATAGCCAGCTATACGTGGTTGACGAATTCTTTGCCATGAGGTATGACGAACTTATATCCGATTGGAGTTCCGGCATACCCAACCCGGGAATCGCAAGGGCATTCAGCCAGAGATTTCTTTACCAGGACAGGGAGGCGCCCGCAAAACGGTTCGCCCCGAAGGAAAAAACAGAATACGAGATTTTCCCCATCATCATCGAGCCGTATCAATTCAGGTTCCTGGACGATGATAACAATCCCATCCTGTCGGTCATTGCTATGTCGCATCCTGACCGGGACTATTACGAAAAAGTCGATGAAGCCTTTAGACCTTTCTTAAAGCAGGCGGAGTATAAGCCGATCCACACACTGATCAAACGTGACAAAGCGTGGAACGAGGTCGACCGGTATACGCGTACCGATCTTGACTCTGTGCATCACGTATCAGTTTATATCGTCGATGATTTCGACCCGGAAATCAAATTGACGATTGCCTCTGAGGCGTCTGTGGGCGTACCGGTAAAGAACTTTCAGGACTCAGTATGGCAGGTTCCCTTTCTCGGCAAGGTCGATCTCGATTTTCTCCCGCCTTTATCGGAAAACCGGACCCAGCTTGAAATGAGCGACCTGATCACCGGTATCAAAACACCGGATTTGATAGACCCTGATACGTATCTTTACACCGTCCTTCCGTCAAGAGAGATTAGGAAGGACCAGTATATAGAAGTGTACCTGGAGGTATATCATCTCAGGAAGGAAGCGGCTGACAGGACGCGATATGAGATCAATTTCCAACTTGAAAGTCAGAAAACCGAAGGTATCCTGTCGCAGATATTCAGGAGACAGGAGAGACAGAGAATATCGATTACTTCATCATTCGATTCCGAATCAAATACGGCAAAAGAACATTTTGCGTTTGACATATCGGAGTTGGAGCCAGCCGAATACGAATTCACCATTACCATTACCGATATACTGTCCGGTCAGGAAATAACGAGAACCGGTACATTCAAAAAAGTCGATTGAAACGCCGTTTAGCAGCACATTGGAAAATTTCGATTATAGTAACCTATGAAAACAAATTTTTAGCAGAATACATGCGAAACCGCGGCGCCCCCAAACTTATCCTGCCTGCCCCTTCTTTTGGGGCTTGTCCCTTTTTTTGGGGCCTGCCCCGTATTTGGGTTTGCCCCGTATTTGAGCCTGCCGCTGCGTAACCCCGTTTTTCGGGGTTTGGGGGTGACGTTAATCGAATTTTATCCGCAGATATGATTTTTACCAAAACACTGCTTGTAATTAACTCTTCCCCTGACAATGATATTCCCACTATTTGCCCCGGTTTTTTTCCTTTTTCTTCAAATTACCAGTCAAGAAAGCACTTTACCTGACGATAAGTAGATAGGAGTTATGCTACACTCAATCTGCATACTCTGCACACAGGAAGAGGAAACATCATTGCGCATCCG
>JADFON010000278.1 GCA_022562855.1 Candidatus Zhuqueibacterota bacterium
ATTTTAGTGAATCTTTTTGACCGGCTCCATTGGGGTAGGCAGCACGTCATCGATTTCATCTACTTTTATACCCGAAGCAATGAATATTCCGCCCCTTTCCCCGGGCAGCATTTGAGCAATTTTCGAGCAATTTTCGATTATTATTTTACGGTTAATATTGGCGACGATCAGGTCATATTCGGCTGTAGGCGCGGTTTCTATTGTCCGGTGGTCTATCGACACCTTGTCGTTAACCCCGTTTTCGCGGACATTTTTTTTCGCAGCTTCTATCGAATCGGCGTCGATGTCGATGGCTACAACAAGTTCGGCGCCCAGCTTTGCCGCGGCTATGGCAAGTACTCCCGATCCTGTTCCGATATCGAGAACCGACATTCCGCTTGACAGATAATTTTCAAGGATCGCCAGCGCCAGTTGGGTCGATTCATGACCCCCGGTACCGAACGCCATGCCGGGATCAATTACGATTTTTACTCTGTTATCGTATTCACCCGACGCCAATTTTTCCCATGGCGGTATGACCAAGAGCGATTTTCCTGCTTCAACCGGTTTAAAATGTTCCTTCCAATTGTCAACCCAGTTCTCGTCATCGACCTGGGTCAGTTGGATCAGGGGCAGCATCGATAAAGTGCCCGAATTAACCAGTTCCCTGCAAAACGTCTGAATATTCTCGAAGATCGTCTGGTTCCAGGATTTGTTCTCGAAATAAGCGACAATAGTGTTGTCTTTCGATTCCGTGCCCTGTGATCCGAGTTCAAAGCACCGGTTGATTATGACATCGCGTCCAATTCTCCCTTTGCTATCCGCCGGGATGTCAATATGTATTACGTACCATTTTCTAAAAGGTTTAGCCATAAATCAGGTAAAGCAGCATTGTACCGACCTGCCGCAGCGTTTCCGGGCTGCATTGTTCCGGCGTGTCGGATGTTGTGTGCCAGAATTGGTAGTTTATTTCAGAGTTGTTTATATCTATTATATTTACGGTCGGAATTCCCGATTTGTTCAATATTACATGATCGTCGCTAATCTTCGGCCCGTTTTCATGCACAAACGCCAACATTCCAAGTTCTTGAGCCTTGTCCCAGATACGGTGCACGAGATTTGGAGCATATTCGAGAGAAAACCCTTCCATATAAAATTTTGCATTTTTTGACCCGACCATGTCGACAAGAACGGCAAATTCAGGACGGTAATCACCTTTTGTATCGGCGAAGTGCTTTGCACCGAGAAAGTAGTCATCCAGACCGTTTACTTCCGACCTGCCGAAGTCTTCACCGTCGAAAAAAACAATATCGACGCCGACTTCCGGCATGTTAACACTCAGGATGTTCGCTATCTCCAGCAAAACCGCAACACCCGAGGCGCCGTCGTTTGCCCCGATAATCGCCTCGGACTGTTTATCAACGTCAGGGTCCCTGTCTGCGAACGGTCTTGTATCCCAGTGAGCGGCAAGCAGTATCCTCTTGTCATCCTTCGGAGACAAGTTAAACGATGCAATGATATTTGTCAAGGTGTATGTTGAGTCTCCGATTGTATCGGTAAAAGAAAATGGTTGAATTTTCACTCCGTTAGGCGGGGCATATTTGGTCAATTCACCCACAATATAATCAAGACCCTGCCGGTGACCCGGCGACCCGGGATTACGCGGTCCGAATTCTGTCTGCGCTACAAGATATTCAAATGCTCTTTCGCCATTAAAAAGGGGTGTCATTTTATCAGTTCCGCAGGAAATTAATACTATACCGCCGAGAAGAACCGAAAGAATTATTTTTCCATTTTTATGAATCATACTATTCCATTATGCAGGCGCTTTTAAATTATTTCTCTAATAAGACTTTCTTTTGAAAGATAAATATCCGATAAATAAAAATCCAATAGTATATACACCTATCTGCTTGGCAAACCAATAGGTATAATTTATATGTATCGGATAGTTTTCGACCGCTGCTGAAATGAGCGACCAGGAACTTACTTCCGAAAGGTTTGGAAGAATATAATAAACTACTTTTAACATATCCCCCCACAATCCTTCATAAATTATACTCCATTCTAAGATTTTAATATTTATATGACCGAATATATAATACAAAACGGCAACCATTGCACCTAACCAGCCCAAAAACCGTTCGGTAGAACTCATTATTAAGGCGGAGAGTAACGCCAGTTTTAGAATTACAAACAAGGTAGAAATAACAATGGTAGAAAGCAGCGAAGGTGACTGGACAAGTACAAAAAAGAAAATTATTACTGCGTAAAAACTGAATGTAATACAAAGAGACGCGGTTCCCCCTATATATTTTCCCAAAAAATAGTGCCACCTGGGCATTGATTTTGACAGAAACAGGGACAATGTTTTTTGCTGAATGTCCCTTGAAATGAGCATGGATATTGTAAACAATGCGCTCACGGTGATAAATAACTCTGCGAGTAAGAACATCGACGACACAAGAGTGTCACGGGGCAGCTGTACAATATCAGGCGATGTCGCCGCTGCCATAGAGAGCACCTGTTCTGCCAGCGAATCGTTTAAATATAAAATACCTGTCGGAAGAATTATGAGCAGTCCGACGCCTAATATGGCGTACTGTTCAATTCGAAAAAGCAATTCCTTAACTGTTATTTTTGCGACCGTTGATATTGATCCCATTCCTATTCCGGGTTAGACCCGACCTTTTGCATAAAATAATCCTCTAATTTTGAATGTGCCGTGATCGCGCTTACTTCAGCCTCCTCTATGAGCATACCATTTAAAAGGATACCAATCCGATCGGCAATTTTCTCCACTTCCGTAAGCAGATGGGAGCAAAGAAAAATGGTAACACCTTCATTCTTGAGATTGCTTAATATTTCTCTTAAACAATTTATTCCGATTGGGTCGAGACCCGACGTCGGTTCGTCAAGAAGCAATAATCCCGGATTGTTCAGGAGAGCCTGGGCAATCAATAGACGTTGGCGGGCGCCCTTTGAGTATGTCTTTATCTTTCGTTCGGACTCCGTTTCAAGAGAAATAGCGGATATTACTCTCGCCACTTCTCTGGCGTTCTCTGCTTTTGAAATCCCGATCAGTTGAGCACAAATCTTGAGAAAATCCTTACCCTTCATAAATCCAAAAAAGCCGGCTTCTTCCGGCGTATATCCCACAGATTTTCGTGCCAGGTAATTGGTATGCGGTATTCCGAAAATGGAAGCATTGCCCGAATCGGGACGAATTAAATCGAGAATTATCTTAAGAACTGTTGTCTTACCCGACCCGTTTGGACCTAAAAGACCGTATATTTCTCCTTTTTTTAAAGTCAGATCCAAACCGCAAAGAGCCTCTATCTTATCCTTCCGGCTTATTCTATAGGTTTTTCGCAGACCGGTTATAGTCAACGGAGCGGAATCGTTCATAATAGATGATGTAAATCCGGGGTGTTACATATTATTTGTACTGCTTTGTCAAGGTGTTTACAGTTTAGGCTGATTTTTTATGTAAGAGATAGAGTTCAGCGGGCACTCTACCATTTGTTCTTTTGCCTTGATGCGTTCTTTGATAATTGTATATTCTCAAGTATTTCTGTAAATCATCGTTAAGCTGTTCGAATGTTTCATAGATTCGGGTTCTGAATGCGAGTTGATAAAACTCTTCGAGTATGGTACGGTTGAGCCGTTCGCATGCGCCGTTCGTCCACGGGTGGCGTACTTTCGTGAGCCGGTGTCTGACGTTGAGTTCACTCAGCAGCCGTTCGAAACTGTGGTTCTTTGACGCATGATGTGTAGTGAATTCAAGACCGTTATCGGTCAAGACTGACTCAATTGGAATATCCTGGCTGTTGT
>JADFON010000279.1 GCA_022562855.1 Candidatus Zhuqueibacterota bacterium
GCAGATAAAATCGAATTTAAACTCAGATTTATGCATCCGAATTTCAAAGCAGACATAGTTGAAAATTCAACGTTTTCCGGATTGTATGATCTTCAGGTCAACTGGAAATTAACACCCTCTCTCAGAATTGTCGGTTCTCTGCCACTTGTTTCCTCGGCTGTAACAAATTTTGTTTTTTTTGGTAATGACAAAGAAACTGAGCTCGAAATTGGTAATGTATTTGTCGGCATTCAGAATAATAAAGCGCTGTCGTCATCCAGATATTTCAGTTCAACTTTCGGCGTATATCTGCCCATTGTTAGTGAAAGTACAGGGTTTACTGGAATATTCGCCAATTTATATGAGTCTCAGAAAACCATACGGGATATGCTGACGCTGAACAGTAACTTTGCGTATCAAACTATAACCCCGGAAGGCGCATTTTTCGGTTTTGAGATCGGACCGCAGATTCTGGTACCTGTCGGAGATAACAATGCTGATACTGAATTTTTTGGTCATTACGGGCTTTCATTCGGATATGCGTTTTCCAAGGCTACGATAAGCACGGAATTAATCAGCCTTTTTATCATTTCAGAAGAGGATATCGATTTTTCAGACCGCTTTGTTAATTCTCTGAATATCGGTGCGCAATTCACCGGTTACCGTATCCAGCCGGGGATCTTTTTACAGTTTCCGCTGTCTGAAAATATCAGTGACGTACAGGATTATGTCCTCGGAGTACAATTCGGATATTCAATAAAATGATCAGAAAGTGCTATAATTCAAGTCAATTGATGGGAAAAGAGAATTCTAATGGATAATCCATTCTGTCGTGTCGGACCGCAATCAGACGATTCCGAAGCTTTGAAAAAGTTTTACGCCAATCGCGGACATAAAATTATAATTAAAGGAGGATGTCTTCATGAATAAACAAACATTTATCACAACTATCCTTTCTGGGCTTTTTCTTGCCATAATTTCTCTTTTGGCAGAGGGAATTTATGCCCAGGAAAAATCCGGTATCGAGGGCAGTATACGCATCCCCGATTCTACTAATGTACAAATTCTTACGACAATAGACGGGGCAACGAATATCGGTCGGATCATAGCGATCGGGGAAGACGAAATTCAATTCGTGACCGGCTTTGGAACAATAACCGTCCTCCTTTCGATGATCGATGAGATAATGGAAGTCCCGGCGTCTTCAATCAGGAATGGGAAATACTGGTTTCCAAACCCCAATGCCACGAGGCTCTTTTTTGCCCCGACAGGGCGTATGTTAAAACAGGGTGAGGGTTATTTTTCCGACTTTTGGCTTTTCTTTCCGGGGATCGCTGTTGGCATTACGGACAACATTACCCTGGGAGGGGGAATATCCCTCATCCCGGGTTTTGGTTTCGATAAACAATTCTTCTATTTCACACCGAAAATAGGCTTAAAAACAACGGAGAAATCTAATTTTGCAGCAGGAGCGCTCATTATTAAACTCCCGGATTGGGGGAATGACGATGACTCACCAACAGTCGGTATTCTCTATGGTGTTGGAACCTGGGGAACAACGGAAGGCAGCTTTACCGCGGGTTTCGGCTACGGGTTTGAAGATAGTAACCTTGCGGATAAACCGATGATCATGTTAGGAGGAGAAAAACGGCTGTCACGGCGCATTGCATTCGTTACGGAGAATTGGATTATTCCCGGAGTGGATCAACCGTTGATCTCATTTGGGTTCCGTTTCTTCGGTGAAGGATTAAGCGTAGACCTCGCTCTGATTAATACGATTGGTGAAGATACGTTCTTCCCCGGAATTCCCTGGTTAGATTTTGTTTTTAATTTCTAAATAATTAAAGAAATTGGTTGTTCAGTATTTCCAGAAAATACCGTTCATTATGATATGAACCTGCGATAAATCAAGGCAGGAACTTTCATCTTTTGTCGAAATGTCGATAAAGAACGGCAGACCGCCGCCCCGGGTTTTCAGTTCCGCAAGCCAGCTTCCTTCCAGATCCCGGTTATCCGGCAGGGAAGAACATTAAATAGCGAATAATATTATTGCCGGAAAGCCAAATTTCGATATGATGTTATATGGAGAAAAAAACCGTCTTTTTTTCATAAGGTCTCCGATGTACAGGTATTCTATGGTAGCGAGATATTGTTCTGAACAATACCCGCCTAAACAGTATAGTTTTTGACTGTTTGTACTACATTTTCAAGTTCCTGCGCCGCACCGGCGGGGGGTTGGGTAAACAAACTTACGACATAAGCGATAAGAAACGAACTGATAAACCCGGGGATCATTTCATAAAGCCCGGTGGATTCGCTGAATGCGATAACCCAGACCATTGCAACCGTAAAGCCGCCGATCATTCCCGCAATTGCCCCTTCCTTGGTTATTCTTTTCCAGAAGAGTGACAGAATAATAACCGGGCAGAATGCGCTGCCGATACCCGCCCACGCGAACAAGACAAACCAGAAAATCAACCTGTTTTCCGTGAGGGAAAACATGAAAGCCGAAAGTCCGATTATAACCGTCACCAATTTACCAAGGAATACGATTTTTTTCTGGGAAGCATCCGGTCTGAATACTTTTTGATACACATCCCTCACTACGGCGGATGAAAGCAATATCAGCAGGGAATCAACGGTAGAAATGATGGCAGCGAGTACAATGGTTATAAAAATCCCGGTAATAAAAGCGGGAAAAAGTTCGGATGAAAGCACAGGCAGGATCGTCTCCTGATCGGTCAGCCCCGGATACAAAACACGTCCAGCCATTCCCGCCAGAACGGCGCCGGTGTCGGCAATGAGAATAAACAGGATCGCGATATATTTACCGCGAATGATCTCTCCCTGGTTTTTCGCCGCTATAAATCGAACCGATATTTGCGGGGAACACATAAATGCAAGACCGATTCCGAGAAATCCGACAACACTGATAATCCCGCTCAGTCCAAAACCGTATGAACCGAATACTTTGAGCAAATCGGGGTCGGCATTAAAGAGGGACCTCCCCATTTCGGCAATACCGCCGGTATGATACAATGCGACTATTGGTAATAGAATTAAACCCGAAAGCATCAGGAAACCGTGAAAAAAATCGGCGCGCGCTACCGCCTTGAGACCGCCGAACACGGTATAAAATATTACAATTATCAACCCGATTATCGTACCGGTCATGAAATCTATGTCAAGGAAAGCCTTAAATGCTTTTCCCGTTGCGGTCAACTGGGCTGCAACATAACTTGTCACCATTGTAATAAGAATTACAGCAGAAACAATCCTTAAAATATGACGCCGGTCATCGAACCTGTCTTCGAGGTAATCGGGAACGGTTATCGAATTGAACTTATCGGTATAGACTTTAAGTCTTCGTGCCATGAATATCCAGCAGAACGCCACGCCAAGAACCTCCCCCAGAACAACCCAGAAAGCGTGCACACCGATAGCGTATCCCATACCGGTCAATCCGAGCAAAAGCCAACTGCTTTCCCCGGTAGCATTGGTGCTGAAACTGATTATCCAATACCGGAGTTTTTTGCCCGCTACATAGTATCCTTCAACGGTTTTGTTTTCTTTGCCGCTGGATAATCCGATACCGATCAATACAATAACATAGATCATTAACGGAATATATAGAGCGATTTTGTCCATAATGATTCCCAGGTATATCTACTTGATTTCAGATTCATTAGAAGTTGTTCTTCCAAAAATAGACCCTGAAACAAGTTCAGGGAAACAATAAAGTAGCAAATTATTGTATTCTAGTATGTAATAACTATTTGAAATATTGCTATCTAAAATACTGTTGGAATTATTTT
>JADFON010000280.1:0-2054 GCA_022562855.1 Candidatus Zhuqueibacterota bacterium
AAATTGCCATTATGAATAATGGTTATCTCGGGATGGTCCGCCAGTGGCAGGAAATGTTTTTCGGAGGGAGATATTCCTTTTCCGATATAGAGGCAGGCAATCCCGACTTTGTAAAACTTGCGGAAAGTTATGGGGCTGTGGGGTTAAGAGCGGTTGAAAAAGACAATGTGTTACCTGTCCTGGAAGAGGCGATGAAAATAAAAGACATTCCTGTTGTTATGGATTTTATAGTTGCCAGAGAAGAAAACTGCTACCCCATGATACCTGCAGGCGCGGCGCCCAGCGAAATGATAGAATGTGACTAACAGGTAAAAAATTATTGAAGGAATTTGGTTGAAACCCGGAGCAAACGTGAAACAT
The DNA here is from genome assembly GCA_022562855.1 of Candidatus Zhuqueibacterota bacterium. GTDB lineage: Bacteria > SM23-31 > SM23-31 > SM23-31 > SM23-31 > JADFON01. Next base: position 361 of record JADFON010000280.1, read on the forward strand.
ACGATATCGATATTAGTGGAACAAAATTTTAATGCGCTTTCCCGAATCGTTGGTCTATTCACTGGAAGGGGCTTTAAATTAGACAGCATAAGTTTTGGAACGGCTGAAGAACCGGGAATATCAAGACTGACAATCACAACAAGCGGCGACAAGAATGTTGTCGAGCAAATTACCAGGCAACTGGAAAAGTTGATAGACGTCATTAAGGTGACCGATTTGACTAATGAACCGTTTGTCGAGAGAGAACTTGCGCTTATAAAAGTATCCGCTTCGCAGAAAAGTAAAATAGATATAATTCAAGTTGCGAACGTATTCCGAGGCGCCATTGTTGATATCAGCAAGGAGACAATGACAATCGAAATTACCGGTAAAGAAGACAAGGTAAATGCGGCAATCGAAATGCTTTATTCCTTCGGTTTGCTTGAAGTGGCACGAACAGGAAGTGTCGCCTTACAACGAGAATACAAAGGACTTAAAAAAATAAAAACAATTGCGATGCAGGAGGATTGAACATGATGAAAATGTATTATGATTCCGACGCCGATCTCAATGATCTCAACGGAAAAACCGTAGCGATATTAGGATATGGAAGCCAGGGGCATGCTCATGCTCTAAACCTCAATGAAAGCGGCGCCAATGTTGTCGTTGGATTGCGGAAAACGAGCAAATCATGGGAAAAAGCGGAATCTGCCGGTCTGAAAGTCTATGAAACTGCGGATGCTGTCAAAATTGCTGAAATAGTCATGGTTTTACTTCCCGATCAATTGCAGGCAGAAGTATATGAAAATGATATTCTGCCAAATCTGTCGCCGGGTAACGCCCTGGGTTTTGCCCATGGATTTAACATTCATTTTGAAGAAATAACGCCGCCACCGGAAATCGATGTGTATATGGTTGCTCCTAAAGGACCCGGTCACCTCGTTCGTAGAGAATATGTCAAAGGAGGCGGTGTTCCCAGCCTCATAGCGATACATCAGGATAGCACTGGAAACGCAAAAAAGATAGCTCTTGCACATGCAAAAGGTATCGGCTCCACCCGTGCCGGTGTTATTGAAACAACTTTCAAAGAAGAAACCGAGACTGATTTATTTGGTGAACAAACAGTTTTGTGCGGCGGTGTGACAGAACTGATCAAAGCGGGATTCGAGATATTGACAGATGCGGGTTACCAGCCGGAAATAGCTTATTTTGAATGTCTGCATGAATTGAAACTCATTGTAGATCTTTTTTATGAGGGTGGGATATCGGGAATGTACCACTCCGTTAGCGATACGGCAGAATACGGCGGAATGGCAAAAGGACCGGATGTCATTAATAATGAAACCAAGGATAGAATGAAGGATATCCTACTAAAAATCCAGGATGGCACATTTGCACGGGAGTGGATAAATGAGAACAAGAACAAGCAGCAAAAGCTCAATAACCTGAGAAAAGAGCACAAAGAGCTTCAAATCGAAAAGGTTGGCGCTGAGCTTAGAAAAATGATGAAATGGCTTAATCCGGATGGAATTATTTCGAACAGAGAAGCAAAACCGGAGCAAGCCCCGGTATAAATAGACAACTCAATCACTATAAAACAAACAAGGATTTCGTTGCGCCTTTATTTGGTCACGAAAAAATTGGAGATTATCATGAGCGAGCAAATTAAGATTTTCGATACGACTCTAAGAGACGGTGAACAATCACCTGGATTT
>JADFON010000280.1:2064-3767 GCA_022562855.1 Candidatus Zhuqueibacterota bacterium
TGAACCTCGAGGAGAAACTAAGGCTCGCTCTACAACTCGAACGATTACAGGTAGACGTAATTGAAGCAGGATTTCCCATAGCCTCGGAAGGAGACTTTCTTGCTGTAAAAGAGATAGCGTCGAGGATAAAGAAATGTTCGGTTGCAGCTTTGTGCAGAACAAAAATCACCGACATTGACAGAGCGTGGGAATCTCTAAAATATGCACAATCTCCCAGACTGCATGTATTCATTGCAACCTCCGACCTGCATCTGAAATTTAAATTGAAAAAGTCACATGACGAAGTAATTAGCGATATAGGAGAGGCGGTAAAGTATGCGAAGAGCCTGTGTAAAGATGTTGAGTTTTCGGCTGAAGACGCTTCGCGTAGCGACAAAGGCTTTCTATGCGAGGTCTTTTCCGTAGCAATCGAGGCAGGGGTAACCGTGATAAACGTCCCCGATACCGTAGGGTACAGCGTGCCGTGGGAATTCGGCAAATTAATAAGATACATTAAGCGAAATGTTACCGGTATCGAAAATGTTGTCCTCAGTGTGCATTGTCACAACGATCTCGGATTAGGCGGAGCAAACTCTCTTGCGGGAATTCAAAATGGCGCACGGCAGATAGAATGTACTATTAACGGAATCGGAGAACGCGCCGGTAATACGTCCCTGGAAGAAATCGTGATGACCCTGAAGACCCGTAAGAAATACTTTGATTTTTACACAGGAATCAATACGGAGGAAATTTATCCGACAAGCAGATTATTAGCTGAGGTAACGGGAATTGACGTTCAACCGAACAAGGCGATTGTCGGGAAAAACGCATTTGCTCACGAGGCGGGTATACACCAGGACGGAGTATTGAAAAATCCGCTTACTTATGAAATAATGACGCCGCAGTCAGTTGGCGTTTCTTCAAATTCACTGGTAATCGGTAAACATTCGGGTCGTCATGCCATCAACGTCAAATTACAAGAATACGGGTTCAATGTTGAAGATGACATGCTATTGGAAATTTATATAGAGGTCATGGAATTGGCAGACACCAAAAAAGAAATTACCGACGATGATATCCTTAGTATAACCGATGAATTGATTATGAGCCGAAAAGAAGCGGTCGGGATGTAAAATATGGCAAAAAACCTGCTTGATAAGGTCTGGGATATTCATTCGGTAAAGACTCTTGATTCAGGGCAAACGCAACTATTCGTGGGGCTTCATCTCATTCATGAAGTGACTTCCCCGCAAGCGTTCCAGATGCTGAGAGACAAAAAGTTAGATGTTCTGTATCCGGAGAGAACTTTTGCCACTGTCGATCATGTTGTGCCCACAACGACGAATGGCTTGAGCATTAATGATCCGCTTGCCGTGGAAATGATGAATGCGTTAAAAAGAAACACGGAAGAATTCGGGATTCGTTTTTTCGGTCTGGACTCAGATAAACAGGGCATAGTCCATGTAATCGGACCTGAATTGGGTTTGACGCAACCGGGCATGACTATTGCCTGCGGAGACTCTCATACGACCACCCATGGCGCCTTTGGATCTGTCGCCTTTGGAATCGGAACTTCACAGGTGCGGGATGTTCTGGCTACGCAAACCCTGGCGCTGTCTAAACCGAAAGTAATGAGAATTAACTTAGACGGACAGCTCAACCCCGGTGTATATTCTAAAGACGTATCATTAAAAGTCATCCGTACTTTAGGAGTTAACGGTGGA
>JADFON010000281.1 GCA_022562855.1 Candidatus Zhuqueibacterota bacterium
CAACCGCAGCAACAACTAAAATTTCGGCAAGATCGACAACCGATTGAATATCGACCCATTCTTCGCTTGAATGTAAACCGGCGCCTGTTGGACCTATTATCACGGTTTCAATTCCTGCTTCGGCAAACAAAGCAGAATCCATCCATGCCGTATGCCCGGTGAACTGGGGCGGCTTACCGGTAACTTTTGATGCGGCATTGGCGACCGTTTCGGCGATTGGCGCTTCAGGGGCAATTTCATATGCGTTTCTATATATTTCTGTCTTAAAATAGGCATTGAAATCCGGGTCGGACGCCGACGCATTTTCGACAACCCCGGCTATTTCCCGCACTATGTCCTCGTGTTTTTCACCGGGTATCGAACGTCTTTCTACTTTAATAATACAATTATCGGCATAAATAAATTCCTGAGTTCCCCCTTTAATCAGGGGAACGTGCAGTGAAGGCGGACCTACAAGGGGATGATCTTTGTTGATTTTAATATTTTTTGAAAGTGAGTCAAGCTCTTTGAGAATTCTTCCCATATGTAAATTTGCATCGACGCCTTCCTCAAACCTGCTCCCGTGTGCGGCGCGTCCTTTGGTCTGTATCTCAAACAGGTAGAAACCTTTGTGGGCGAGACAGACCTGCAGATCAGTTGGCTCTGTGACGATCGCCGCATCGGCTTTAATTTGTTTCGCTATTTGTTCAGAACCGATACTTCCGTATTCTTCATCGGCAACAAATGTTGCGATAAGATCACCATTGAGCTTTACATTGTTTTCCGTAATATATTTTACCGCGGCAAGCATTGCCGCTATGCTGCCCTTCATGTCCTGTGATCCCCTGCCATAGACCTTCCCGTTACTGATCTTCCCTGAAAACGGGTCGCTCATTCCATCAACGCCGACGGTATCCATGTGCGCATTAAGCATCAATGATTTTCCGGTTCCGCTGCCTTTTACGACTCCGGTTACATTCACACGACCGGGTTCTATTTCATTAATCTGTGTTTCCACACCGGAACTTCGAAGTACGCCGGCAATATACGATCCTATCTCCGATTCTCCGGGCGCATCTTTGACGAGGACCGGGTTAATAGAATTGATTTGAACCAGTTTTACCAAAACGGTCGCGGTAAAATCCTTATCTATTTTTATGTTCATGAGTTAAGACCTCTTTGGATGGTTTGTCTGTCTCAATATACATAAGGAAATATTTATTTTAGCAACATTATTTTTGGGTTTTCGACGGTTTATCACAATGATTATATGTAAAATTCTTCTTATTTTCTTGTTTTACACACTAAATTGTATTAAAATAATAGCAAAGAAATAATATGATTTTTCATGTATCAGGAGGTAAGAATTGAACAGAAAACCTTTCTTTTTGATTTTATTTATTTCTATTTGCTTTGTCAATCATTTAGAAGCCCAGGATAACAGGTCTGCCGGGGCTACTGAAAAAGCTACCACCACAGTGTTCCTCGTAAGACATGCGGAGAAAGTCGACGAAAGTAGTGATCCGGAACTGACTTCCGCAGGTAAGGAAAGAGCGCAGGAACTTGCTTACGTGCTCAGCAACGTAAAGCTTGATGCAGTTTACGACACGCCGTTTATCCGGACACGTGATACGGCAAAGCCAACCGCAGACAACCAGGGATTAAAAGCGGAGACCATACATTCGCTAAGGCTTGAAGACCTCAAATCATTCGTAGAGCTGGCGCTTGAAAAGCATAAAGGCGGCACTATCCTCTTTGTTAGCCACTCGAATATTGTTCCTGCCTTGATAAAGATAATCAAGCAAGAGGAATTGACAGTATCCAGGAGCGAGTATATGAATGATCAGGCGTATGACGATCTTATTGTCGTTTCGTATGAGACACGCGATAACGTGCGAATACTAAACTTGAAATACGGCAAACGTACTCCGATAAGGTAAATCCGAAAATTGACAGCAGCAAAGTTGTAATCATACGGTGATGCTTTTGATCCGCAAAGTTGTTCGGATTCGAATAAAAAAAAAATAAATTATCGAGATCAAGGATTGTGAATGGATAAGAAAAAAATCGACCGGCTGTTGGATAATGCGGAAGATTTGATGAGGAAACAGTTAGCCGGGTATGAAGAAAAAAGAATTAAACAGACTCCACAGATAGATGAAAAAGCCGCCCGGGAAAGGCAGGCAAAGCGGGATAAGGCTGCAAAAGAACTGGATAATTTTGTAAAAGAAAATAAAATGAGGTTGACAAAAGCGCAAAAGAAATATGTGTTAGATGTTGACTGGCATCAATTTAATGGGGCGACCGAACTTTCGGTAGATTTGATAAAAACCATACGAAAGCAATACAAAAATATGCAGGATTTTTTGGACAGTGGGGGGTAGCCGGGGAGATATTTATCGAATGTATTCTGATTGATTTAACCGTTTCCCACCGAGTTAATTTCAATTTGGGATAAACAGATTTTTTTATGAATACTATTTCCGATCATAATAAATACCACTCCTGAACGTGTTTTCGAAATTCTCACTCTGCAAAAACATATTTCGCAGTGGTGGACGACCGATGCGAAGGCTGAGTCTGTGATGGGTTCGATCGCGGAATTCGGGTTTTACGAGAAGGCGATCCTTACAAAGTATAGGATTGAAGCGCTAAAACCGGGGGAGTACATAAAATGGATTTGCGTTGACGGACCAAATGAACTTGCAGGTTCGGTCATTGAATACAAGATTGTCCCCACAGGCAATAAGACAAAACTCGAAATGAATAATTCGGAACTCAATGGCGGCAAAGAACTTATTATTGATTTCATACCTCAGAATTTATACCTTTTACGAAATTAAATTTTACTGAAAAGTGTATTCAACCGGAAGTGCGTGTTGCATAACCCCGGACTGCGTAGTTCGGTCCTGCCCCTATCATTTCGGGACTCACGCTATGCAACATCCATGGAAGTTACCCTAAGGAGAAAAACCATGAAAACTCCAAAGTTCTCAAATCTGCCGATTTGTATTGCGGCGCTTATTGTCTTCAGCTTGGTCTTTATAAAGCAGGGGTTCGCACAGGAACAAACAAAGCGACCTCTTACTGTGGACGATTTTTTCAAAATCAAGAGTGTTTCCAATCCGCGGGTCAGCCCGGAAGGGGAGTGGGTGGCTTTTACCGTAACCGAAACCGACCTGGAGAAGGACAAATCCGAAACGCGGGTGTGGATGATCCCGACTGCAGGCGGTGAAGCAATACCCATGACCGCCAAGGGAAATTCTGCAAGCAGTCCGCGCTGGAGTCCCGACGGAAAGTATCTTTCGTTTCTTGCATCAAGGAACGAAGGCAAAACGCAGGTGTGGGCGCTCAACAGGAACGGCGGTGAGGCGCAGCAGATTACCAGCGTAAAACAGGGGGTCGGCGGGTATTCATGGTCGCCCGACGGCTCCAGACTGCTTCTTTCAATCAAGGACGCCGACCCGGACGATATTTCTGACGATAAGGAGAAAAAACCCAAACCGTGGGTGATCGACAGATTGCAGTTCAAACGGGATAACGTGGGGTATCTCAACGATTTGAAAACCCATCTTTATACCTATGTTCCGGGAGATGAAGATGTGAAACAGGTTACGTCGGGCAATTTCAATGAGTCACAGGCGGCTGGGAGCCTGACGGAAAACTTATCGCGTTTTCAAGCAACAGGACAAACAACCCCGACGGTAACAGCAATTCCGACATCTGGATCGTATCGGCGGAAAACACCGACAAGGGAAAAACTCTTGTGCAATTGACGACTAACC
>JADFON010000282.1 GCA_022562855.1 Candidatus Zhuqueibacterota bacterium
TTACCGGTTTTGATTCGGACAATATACAAATGTATGAGGTCCCGGTAATAATAATAGGAAAAGGCAATCTTTTAACAAGATATTTTGAACCGGGAGATAACGATGTAAGCTCAAATCTCGTTCCCGGTCAAGGCTGGATTTCTGTTATCAGTCCGAATGATTTTTTCAGAGAAGGAGGATTGTTTATATCGGGTGTTGACGAAACAGGGCTGATTGCCGCTGCGAATTATGTTGCCGGCAGAATGCCTTCGATTTGGAAGCTCAAAGGAAAATCTTACGAAGATGTTTTTGATCAAATTTCGAAATTTCTGGAGCAGCGGGAAATAGAACCGGATGAGATTAATCTAAGCGCCATAATCATCGATAGCGAAAAAGCCGGAGTGGCAAAGTTAACGGTGAATGTATCCTTTGACAATGATGAAATGTTCGACAGGGCATTGGATGCTTTCACCGGTAAAGATGAAAAAGCTGAAGAGGATGAAGAGAGAGTTGAACTTTCGGGTCTTGAGTTTTCTGATCTTCACAAGATCGAAGTGAAGCTGAGCGGTCCGGGGAAAAGTGATATTGTTAATCTCGTACCGGAAAAACCATGGCAGACAACAAGAAATACAGACAAATCTAATACACAATCTCCCGATTTCACCCTTTCACAACTTTACTCGATAGATGGTATCTTTAGAGACACAAACCAGGATTTTGTCCCCGACAATGTTATTTCCTACTTTTCGCTGAACGGGGTAGGCGCTCCCCGGGGTATTATCGATATTAGCTCCCGTGTAGGTCTTGAGGCAGCGGGGATACGTCTTCCGATAGCCCGACCCGGAGGTGAAGAAGAATACCCGGAGCAGTTCGGTTTCCCCATCATTTACGGAATTGAACATTACCAGGTTAAAAAACTTTTGAAAGATGGGGAGCTTTATGGTATTTCAAAAAATCAAGGCGAGGGGTTTATCCAATTTGCTGCAAAAAAGTTTAATGACAAAAACGGTCTGGTCATTAGCGGCAGCGACAAAGAAGGGCTAAAAGCGATATCGGATTATGTGGCAAAACGGATGCCCTATTTGTGGGATTATGGAAAAGGAAATTTTCGGTTGGAGGATATCGAAACGGATGTAAGAAGGTTTTTTCAAATTCAGGGAGCGCCGGGGCAGGCGGTGCTGGCAATTTATAAATTGAATGAATGGCTGGAACGGATAGAAAGCAAGGAAATCGAGTCGGTCGAGGTGGAAATAGCAACCAAGGAGATTCCTGAAGGGCTGGAGGATTTTGCCGTAAATGCTGTAAAAAACTTTTTTCCCTCCGCTGAAGTAGCGGTATCGACATATAAAACCGGATTTGGAAAGGGTGATAGGATTTTTGAAGAGGAATTCGATATTCCCTGGGAGGTCGATGATTTTTGGACAATGTTTCGAATCGACGCCCTGCCGGAGATACATTCGGGAAGCAAAGGGAAGATTGTGGTTCGTGTCAGCGAATCACCGGAAGTACGCTCCGAATTGAAAACACGTATAGAAAAAGAGTTAGCGGACAAGGGATTAAATGGGGGAGCAATCGAAGTTGTAGTGTTGAGCGCCTATAAGCAAGGATATAGCTGGCTGTATGACGAAGTGTTACCCAAAATCTCAGACAAAGACGTCGGCAGAATCGAGATTACATATCACACGCTCAAAGAATCGAAAGAAATACGGTGGCAGACGATCAATTCCGATACCCGGTGGTTACAGGAGTTATACCCGGTCGATGCAGTTCTCGCGCGTGACCTTGGGATTCCGGATTCACTTATAACCTTTACCCCGACCCAAAAAAACGAACCCATTTATTCTGTTAAGGTTCTGGATACCACCGGATTTGTAATATTTGAAGAAGAATTCGATCCAAAATATGTAGTCCGTCCATTTTTCGATTTGTTTCCGGAATACGAGTTGGTGAGGGTCACAACCGGCTGGTTTACAGCAGAAATCGATGGCAAAAAAATTGTGGACAAACGGATAAAGACCGATCCGGAGAAGTTTTGGGACCATTTACAGCAAAAAACATACAGAAAAATAATCGACTATGTAATGGATATCCAAGAAGGACGTCCTTCATCGGCAAATGCGCCATATTTTGATGAATTCAGGATTGACCTGACCTTAAGCGAGCCGAATTACAGGATTGGGGTGGATGAAGAGGTAATATCATCGACCGAAGCATTACATGAAGATATATACTTCGAGACGTTGACCTTATTCAATCTTATCGGCGGCAGGTATAACGCCGGTTCTATGAATTATCCGGGTCGTATTCTGCCGTATATCCAGCCGTCGCAGGATGGAAAACCCGGGAAAGCAAAAATAGTTTTTACGGGTAAGGAACGCGCAAGACCACAGTTGATATTCACCTACAAAGAAGCCGGCAGAGAACCTGAAATCAAACGATACGACCTTTCCAATTTGCGTGTAGATGCGCCAAAGCTCCGGGGGATAACCGTAAAATCGGGTATGGATGGTCTGTCAAAACTTCTATTCGAAGTAGAAGCGACCGATTCCACAGACCGCTATGAGGAATTTAAGGAAAGAAGTTCGGAAAGCGCAATCGACAGAAGCTTTTTATCCGCGGAAAAATTGATCGAAATGGTAAGAATTCTTGAAGAGTTTCATAACGAAGGAATGTTTGAAAATGCTCTGAGCTATGATAAAGTAGAAGGTATCGACTTCCGGATAACACTTGCCGACAGTTCCGATTTTTCCAGGATGGTCTCGCTTCCGAAAAGCAAAAATCCGAAAAACACAAATAATCCCAGGCTCTATGACTCTAAGTTTACGTATAATGGACAACAAATAGTACAATGGGATACTCCGATACCGCCGGCAGAGAATGAGAAAATACTTGCCAGGCTGAACACGTTTCCAAATGTCAATGCATATTATATGACCACCTCTTTTTTGGGTCAGGACATATATGCTGTCGATTTTCTGCCTCCCACCGAATCTAAATTCGTTTCTCAGGCGAAGTTGAACGCGCTGAAGCCTACGTTGTTTATTTCCGGCAGACAGCACGCAAACGAAGTGTCAAGTACAAGTCATATTCTCCGGTTGGCGGAGTTGATAGCGACCGACCCGGTTTATCAGGAAAAATTGAAGAATGTCAACGTAGTATTACACCCTATTACGAATCCGGACGGCGCAAGGCTGGCGTATGAAATGCAGAAGATCAATCCCGATTTCATGCTTCATGCCGGTTATCTTGGGGCGCTGGGGGTCGACGCCACTTCAGGATCAAATAGTCCCGACCCGATCTATCCCGAATCAAAAGTAAGACCAAGAATCCGGGAAACGTGGCTGCCCGATATCTATATAAATATGCATGGATACCCATCGCACGAATGGGTACAGTATTTTGCCGGTTACAGCGCCTGGGTAAGAAGCAGGAATGGCGGGCAGCGAAGTTGGTGGGCGCCGCGCGGGTGGTTTATTCCGGGTTTCCGATGGGTTGAAGATGATAAATACCCGGAAATCAAAACCGCGCAATTCGCGATTCTTGATTCTATCGCTGTCGCTATCACTTCGATTCCAGAAGTCGATGCTATGAACCGGAGAATGTACGCACGCTACAGGAAATACGGCGTTCAAGACAGGGAAAATTTCACGGAATACTTCCATAACGGTATTCTCGTTAACGTGAGCATACAGGGAAGGAAAGTAACCGGGCAGGGTGTCAATAATCCGAGAATAACATATTTTTCTATAACGACCGAAGCCCCGGATGAGACCGCAA
>JADFON010000283.1 GCA_022562855.1 Candidatus Zhuqueibacterota bacterium
GGTAACATGTCATCTTATTTGGTATTTATCCTTATTACCAAATATGTAACCGGACAGTAGTGAATAAATCTCTCAATTCGTAATCCAACGATCCAAGATTATTATAATCTTCCCATTTTTCAACCATTCCTTTTCGCACAGGATTGCCGAAAATATAATTAATAAGCTTTCTTAAATCTTCATCTTTTCTGTGTAAATAATCAACTCAGGTGATTTTGAGTAACTCCCGCTTATCCCGATAACCAGTCCGTTCAAAATAATAACCCGGAAAATTTATTATCTTCTCTCACCGCCGATTTTTGCCGCTTCGGGGGATCGTTTCAGGAGATACATCGAAATCATACCGAAAACCGGTCCGATTGCCAGTATCGAAAATGCCCACTTCCAGGTCAGCCGGTCCACTGCCACCGGTATAATACGTATCGACACCATCGTCAGCAAAAACCCCATACTTGTCTGGAAGGTCAGCGCCGTTCCGACATATTCCTGGTCGACAAGTTCGGTAATGCTGGTAGAGAACTGTGCAGAATCCGCTACAACAGCAAAACCCCAAACTAAGCAGACCGTTAGAAGCAAAATAGGAGACCCTCCGAAGAAAAAACCAACAATGACACAGCATAGACCGCTGACTGCCATCGACCATATCGTAATAGTCGTTCGTCCGTACCTGTCGGCAAGCATCCCGCCGGAAAGACAGCCAACGCCGCCTATCCCGATTACCGCAAACGTCCCGACAGCCGACCACGACGCTGCGTCCGGCAAACCGTATGATGAAAAACTTTCGAGAAGGAAAATGGGAATCCAGGTCCAGACAGCGTAAAGCTCCCACATATGCCCAAGATAACCGAAATTTGCCAGCCTGACGCCACGGTCTTTCATGGCTTTACCAAGATACCGCCAGTCGAACTTTGCCGCTTTTCTCAGGTATGGACCGTCTTTTACAAAAAACAGGCAAATCAGCCCCGCAATCAACGAACCGGTCGATGCAGCATACATCAGGAATCGCCAGTCGGGGATGCCGAAGACTTTGAATAAATGCGGAGACGCCGAACCGACAGTCAATGCGCCGACAAGTACGCCGATTGCCATTCCCCTCCCTTTTTTGAACCATGTAGCTATGATCTTCATTCCGGGAGGATAAACACCCGCAAGAAATACACCGGTAAGAAAGCGGAGAACAATTGCCGGCTCGATGCTGTTCGCAAAAGCGCCGATTGCACCGTTAAAAATCGCGCAGAGAATTGCGCACACCGTAAAAACATGCCTTGCGTTATATATATCCGAAATATTAAGCAGGGCGCTCAGCAATGTGCCGACTACAAATCCTATCTGCACCGACATAGTCAACCATGCCGTACCCGAATCTGACAAACCCCATTCGGCGTTCAGGACAGGGATAACCGCCGTCGCCGAAAACCAGACCGCCATAGCAAGCAGTTCAGCAATTGAAAGTGTAAGTAATATCCGCCACTTCATATGATTACTCTCGCAAAGTCGCAAAGAAAAATTACATAAATTTTCATTTGGTTTTTCTTATAAAATAATTATAATTGCGCAATATATTCTTTGGCGTTCCTTTTTGCAAGACTAATTTGCACTCTTTTCTAAATTTACTGTTCGGTCTTGACACAACAACAAATTATTTCTATATTGAATAAAAATATAATACTCTTTACAATCGTAACTTCGGTTTCAGCCCATTCTTCGAAAAATAAAATAGAATATATTTTACGTTTTTCAACCCAAAATCTGCGTTCATTCAAAGATAAAAATTATAAAACAGCGTAGTTCGGGTCGTCCCTGACCCGCCACGTGAGTGGTCGCTACGTGAAACATCTGTGCTCAAAGCGGGGTCAGAGACGACCCCGCATACAGATTTTTGGACTTATTTTGGCAATTATGCAACACTCCCTTTCAATAAATATTTATGTCCGATTAATTAGATTGTTCATCTTTGTATTTTCGATTTTTGCTTGTGGTAATCTGTGTAAATCAGTGTCTAATAAATAAATAGTGAAAAAACTGATTCCGCCAAAATATTTTGATTGATTTTTTCATATATCTTCTTAAATTTCAATCATTGTAATCGCTTTTAATAGCGTGAGAAATCCCCACTCACGTTGCGGGACAGTCGTTATTTTTACCTCGAAAGTCCTTTCAATCTATTCATTCTTAACTACAAAACATAAAGTACGCCATGGCAAAATTTGTACATTTACATAACCATTCGGAGTTCAGTCTACTTGACGGTCTGTGTAAGATTTCCGACCTTGTTCAAGCTTCAGTGAGCGCCGGTATGCCCGCATTAGCCCTGACCGACCATGGCAACCTTTTCGGGGCAATCGAATTTTACAAAAAAGCAACCGAAGCTAAAATCAAACCGATTATCGGGATGGAAGCGTACGTTGCCAAAAACCCCATAGAATCCGAAAACGGTTCGGGGCAAAAAAGGGATTACAATCACTTTATCCTTCTTGTAAAAAACATGGAAGGATACAAAAACCTTATAAAACTCGCCTCTCTTGCTTACGAAAAGGGATTTTATTATAAACCGCGTATCGATGAAGTTATGCTTGAGCAATATTCAGGCGGATTGCTGGCGACATCCGCATGTATCAAAGGCGTCATCCCGGAGCTGCTCCTCAACAATAAGAGAAGCGAAGCCGAAGATAAAGCCCGCAAATACCGGGATATATTTGACGGCGATTTTTTCATCGAAATTATGGATCACGGAAGCGACGAGGAGATCATCGCAAAAGAGCGTCTTATCGAACTTGCACACGATATGGATATACCTCTTGTCGCTACAAACGACTGCCACTACATAAAACCGGAGCATTACGACGCACAGGAAGTCAAGCTCTGCATTCAGACGCAAACCACAATGTCCGACCCGAACCGGTTCAAAATCTCCACACACGAGCTTTTCTTCAAAAGCAAAGACGAAATGACGTCTGTGTTTAAAGATATACCGGAAGCGATTGAAAATACTGTGAAGATCGCCGAGAAATGCAATTTCGAGTTCGAGTTCGGGAAAATACATCTCCCCCACTACCCGCTACCAAAGGGTGAAGATAGCAACGAGCACTTGAGAAAACTTTCCGAGGAAGGTATGAAGGAAAGATTTGGCAAAGAGACTTCCGAGATTCGTGAAAGACTCGATCACGAACTTCACGTTATAAAAGAGACAGGATTTGCGGACTATTTTCTTATTGTCCAAGACTTTATTAACTGGGCTAAGGAGCGCGGTATTGCAGTTGGGCCTGGACGTGGGTCTGCTGCTGGTAGCATCGTCTCATATGTTTTGAACATTACCGACGTAGATCCGCTTAAGTATGGACTCCTCTTTGAAAGATTTTTAAACCCTGAGCGAAATGAGCCTCCTGACTTTGATATCGACTTTGCTGATGACAGGCGCGACGAAGTGATTGGCTACTTGAGAGAAAAATATGGAGAAGGCCACGTTGCCCAAATTATTACTTTTGGAACAATGGCCGCGCGCGCCGCGATTAGAGATGCAGGCAGGGCGCTTGGCCTACCTTATGCGCTATGCGACCGTGTCGCAAAGCTCGTACCCTTTATAGCAAACCAGGGTTATCAGACTTTGACTAAATACGTCGAGAAAACTCCCGAATTACAGAATCTCTATAATGCGGATCCGGAGGTCAAAAAACTAATTGATGTCGCTTCTCATTTGGACGGAGTTGCACGCCACGCATCGGTTCATGCGGCAGGTGTCGTA
>JADFON010000284.1 GCA_022562855.1 Candidatus Zhuqueibacterota bacterium
TTCATGTTCACGATAAAGACTGTGTTTTAGGATATTCGGTTGTCTAATCGAATTGTCATTCCTTGCCTGTCCCTGCGGGGCGGAAGTGAAAGTTGCACAACTGCTGAAATCAGTTACTAAATCCGTATGCGGGGTCGTCTCTGACCCCGCTCGGAACACGAATGTTATTCACGTAGCGACCACTCACGTGGCGGGTCAGGGACTAGCTCTCTCGAGACGAGCCGAACTACTCAGCCCGGGATTGTGCAAAACTCACGGAAGCGGGAATCCGGTCACGGGAAAGAATTAAATTTATACAACATATGTTCAGGAAAAATTAATTAATTATGCCAACATTTTTCCTGAAATTTGCACATTATAATTGTATCTTCACTATATGCCCGGACAAAAACCAAAACTCACTTTTGCCGATAGCGTCGTCATATTTGCAAACGGTCCCCTGCCGCCTGAAGAATTTGTAAAAAAATATGTAGAAAATCCGGATCTGATTGTCTGTGCCGATGGCGGAGCCAACAGGATTATCGACTGGAAAATCAAACCCGATGTATTGATCGGAGACTTCGATTCTGTATCGAAGGAAACATTACTTGAGCTTGGAGACATTGCGCTTGTGCGCAGACCGGAGCAGGATACAACGGATTTGCAGAAAGCCCTGGATTATGTGGATTCCCGCTCAAACGGTGAATGCACCGTTTTAGTTTTTGGCGCCACAGGAGAAAGACCCGACCATTTTCTCGGCAACATCTCGCTGTTACCTTATTATCAAAAACGCCTTGAAATTGAATTCATCGATGAAAAATACACAATAAAACTCGTAGGCAAACAGCTATCGATATCCGGAGAACCGGGGAAAACTGTCTCGCTTTGGTCATTGTCGGAAAAAGCCACAGGCGTTACCACCACCGGGCTTAAATATAATCTCAAAAACAAAACTATCCTGCAAGGAACCATGGGAATATCAAACGAACTCGATGAACCGGAAGCAACCGTCAAAGTGCGGTCCGGAAATTTGTTGGCTATAATTCATCATTGAGAATCAGATATGGATCATTTTTCTTAAATGATACAATTATCCTCTATCGACTACCTGATAATCTCTGCCTACCTGGTAATCACATTATCCCTCGGACTATTTGTAAAAAAAAGGCATACCCGCTCTGCCGAAGACTTTGTGCTCGCGGGCAGAAAACTAACACTCCCCGCATTTGTTGCAACGCTTGTTTCAACGTGGTACGGAGGCATTCTCGGAGTCGGTGAATTTACATTCCTGCATGGGTTGGTAAACTGGGTTACGCAGGGATTTTTCTATTACATTTTTGCTGCGGTATTCGCTTTTTATATTGCGCCCAGGATTAGAAAAACTAACGTGCTCACAATACCCGACCGTCTCGAGCAGGTATATGGAAGAAAAGCGGCGCTAACCGGTTCGGTCTTTACCTTCATAATGACTATACCGGCGCCCTATGTTCTGATAATCGGCGTGCTTTTTCAGGTGTTATTCGGCTGGTCCCTCTTGACCGGATTTATAATCGGCGCCGCAGTCTCTACTTTATATTTGCTGACAGGAGGTTTCAGAGCGGTAATCCGGACAGATATTTTGCAATTTGTTCTCATGTTTACCGGGTTTATTGTTCTGGTTATTACTGCATTTGTAAAACTCGGCGGATTCGAATATTTGCAGTCAAACCTGCCCCAACCCCATCTGACTTTTACCGGTGAACTGGGAACAGGTTACATCCTTGTTTGGGGTTTTGTAGCGTTGTGGACGCTTATCGATCCGGGTTTTTATCAGAGATGTATGGCGGCAAAAGACGGCAGAACCGCACGAAACGGTCTGTTAGTATCCATTGGGTTCTGGATTTTGTTTGACGCATTGACATGCACAGCCGGTCTGTATGCGCGGGCGGCTTTGCCGTCAATCGACCCCCTGATGGCGTATCCTCTTCTCGCAGAGGAATTGCTGCCGGCGGTGCTCAAAGGAATATTCTTCGCCGGGATGCTCGCTACGGTCATGTCCACGCTTGACAGTTTTGCATTCCTTTCTGCGCTTACTATCGGAAACGACTTTATTGCCCGGCTCCGCAAAATTCCCGCAACGGATCTATCGGTAATAAAATTTACGAGGATAGGACTGATAATTACCGCTGCCGGCTCTGTTTTGGTTGCCTGGTTGTCGCAGTCGGTTATCGGGATTTGGTACACGCTTGGAACGATCGCTATTCCCGCGCTTCTCGTTCCTGTTTTGACGGCTTTTACAAACCGGTACCGCCTGAGAAAAGAAATCGCCCCAATGTTGATGATATTTTCATCGGGAACTTCGTGTATCTCGCTGCTGTGGGGTTACACTCACATGTCTGCCGGATTCCCTTCATATCCTCTTGGACTCGAACCGATGTATCCGGGTCTTGCCGTTTCGTTGTGTTTTTTTATATTTGGCAGAACAAAGCAATCCTGAGTACCGGAAGATTTTTAAATTCAAATTCTACTTGATTTTATTCTGTAATTATTTTACTCTTGTACATTCGTTCCGTGAATAATTCAAATCTTCGATTTTCCCGCCACGTCCCGTCAGGGATCGCCATGAGTAGTCGCTGCGCGATAAGATATATTGTGATTTGCAAAAAATAGAGTAATGAATTATAAAACCAGGAGAAAATAATGAAAGCTATGAAAATGATTATACCTGCAATACTATTTCTGACGATATTCGCCGGTCAGGCGTTTGCACAATGGAACATATCGATAGACGGAACGCTTGCCGTTCTCAATAAATCAGATAATACGGTAACATTTTTTTCACTCAAGACCGGGGAGGCGGTCGTGACATTGCCAACGGGTAACGGACCGCATGAGGGAATTATATCCCCCGACGGAAAAACACTTGTGGTATCCGATTATGAATCACGCAATCCGTCTACCCTGACGGTGATTGATGTTGAAAATAAAAAGGTGACGAAAAAAATTGAGCTTGGCAGCAACCGCGCTCCGCATGGTATAATGTTCTTGATGGATGGGGAACGGATCATAGCTTCTACAGAAAACACACAGACTTTTTCAATTGTCAACATAAAAACGGGAAGGGTGGAAACATCGATCAACGGTAGACTGAGCGCCCACATGGTTGTTATAACTCCGGATGGCGGCATGGCGTTCGGTTCATCTATCCGGGAAGGCGCAATTAACGTAGTCGATATGAAAAAAGGCGAATATGTAAAAACAATACAAACCGGCGCCGGGGCTGAAGGCATCGATATATCGCCCGATGGAAAAGAAGTCTGGGTCGGGAACCGTGTCGCAAATACAATAAGTGTTATCGATGTGGCAACGCTTGAAGTAACGGCAACAATGGTGTCAAAAGAATTCCCGATACGTGTAAAATTTACCGCTGACGGTAAATATTTACTTGCATCAAATATGAATTCAAACGAAGTCGGCGTATTTGACGTTAAAACCCGGAAAGAGATCCAACGAATACCGATGCTTGGAAGTGAGATCGATAAAGAAACCGGCATATCTCTGCCCGCGTCTGCAAACCCTGCCCCGATAGGAATATTGGTTCACCCAAATAACAAATTTGCCTTCATAGCTAATTCAAGAGCAAATGTGGTTTCAGTGATCGACCTGACCCGGTGGAAGGTCGTTGCAAGAATAAAAACCGGCAACACACCCGACGGGATGGCATTTTCGAAGTTGAATATTAAGTAAATAACAGTACTTTTGTATTTTTTTAAAACCACTTTC
>JADFON010000285.1 GCA_022562855.1 Candidatus Zhuqueibacterota bacterium
AGATCGACCGGCCAAACTCGCTGCCGACGCTCTTGATCAGAAAGTCGATCATTTCCTTGGACGTATAAATCATCTCGACCGTTATGTTCTCGATGACGGTGGTGAAATAGTTGAACATCCACACCGCGGGAATCGCGACGATCAGGCCGAAGGCTGTGGCGATGAGCGCTTCCGAAATACCCCCTGAGAGTGCAGCCGTTTTCGCTGTTCCTGCGACCGTAATTACGTCAAATACTTCTATCATTCCGATAACTGTCCCCAATAAACCCAAAAGCGGCGCTATACCCGCAATAGTCTCCAGGATTACAAGACCCTTTTCGAGTCTTCGTACTTCTCCCCTTCCCTGTTCTTCGATAAGTTCTTTTATTTCATCAGAATTCGTTTTTTCTGACAGCAAGGCAGTACAGATAATATTTGAAAAAGAATCGTTACTTTCCCTGCACAAAGACAAAGCCATTTTTACATCTTCGTCACTATTTATTTTCTCAATGATTGAGATTGTTTCCGGTTTTATCACTTTTTTTCTGCGTAATGAATGCCATCTTTCAAAAATTATGGCTATTACGAATACTGAACATAAGGATAGAGGGATCATCATAACCCCACCGTCTAAAATCGTTTCCCACATGGTCTGTAAAGGTCCTCTTTTGTTTTTGTTTAAACCTTTTACCTTGCTTTGTTATTTAATTATCTACAAATAATAAACAAATCATGTTCCATTCGAAACCAAACTTCTGATAAGTAGCTTTATTTATTGAACTATTTTTATCTAAATACCAATTTGCGCAATCAGAACTTGATCAAATAGTTGAAAGTACCGGTAATGATAAGTAAATCATCGGGAAAATCGTCCGGCAGAGGTTCGAACGGTCTTGAAAAATTTATGGCATTGACACTGGTCTTCTCCAATTCCGTACTTCCCTGGGAATCAACGACCTATAGACTTTGCAATTCTCCTTTTCGGGTTATAACAAACTGGATTACGTAAGAACCGTTTATGATTCCCATGTCGGTGAATGCTTTAGGCGGATGAATGTTTCTGCCGATTTTGCGTTTTAACTCCAACATATAGGGGGCGAACTCCCACGCATACGTACTTAAAGAAAAACCGCCGAGGTCGTTTATTGCGCTCGTTTCCTGATTGTCAGGCAGAACTGCCTGTATCATTTCGGATTCTTTTTGCTCCTCTTTTTCTTGTGTTTCTTCCCTCTTATCTTCAGGGCGTTCCAATAATCTTGATGTATCAAATTTCTCCCGCGGGGCAAGCAACGTCTTTTGCATCAATTCATTGGGACGCGACTCCGGCATTGGCAGTTCTTTCGAGTCCGATATACCGTCCGTTATGGGTCTATCCGCTTCGAAGGTGGTCTCAGGTATAATATCGCTTGCAATTGTGTTCTTGTCGGAGGCTAACTCTGCGTCTTCCATCGGGGAATCGATTGCAAAATCCGGATTAGATTCGACAATTTCAAATACTATCCGCTTTTCTTCTTCGACTACGGGCAAGATTTGATTATCAGCCCGCAAAGTCACTACATCATATTCAATTAAAATCAGCAAAAGCAAATGGATTAAAATAGATAGGACAACGGCAATTCCAAACCTGTTTCGCTCTTCGCTCCTTGATCTTTGCATCGGAAATATACCTTGAGAGTTGTTTGAAACATCTACCTTCTGCATATATTCAAGACTATGACAGGTAATGACACTGATAATAGAACAACTGAATAAATCCAAAAGTTCAATAAAGCGTTCTTCAATTTAATTCAAACAAAAAAACCCCGTTAACACGGGGTTTTTAAAATATATTTCTAAAAATAAGAAATCTTAATTATCGTCAATATTCAAAGGTGTCTTTGTGGCATCCGTGAAAGCAAGCTTATCACCTCTTACCGCTATCTTTATCTTAGTGCCTTCACAAAATTTTCCCTTTAATATATCCTCTGCCAAAGGGTCTTCAACATATTTTTGGATTGCGCGTTTGAGCGGTCTTGCTCCCATCACCATGTCAAAACCTTTCTCGGCAAGAAACTTCTTAGCCCCGGCAGATAGAACTAAGGTGATTTTTCTGTCAGATAGTTTTTCAAGAATTGCTTTGAATTCAAGATCGACTATTTTTACCATATCTTCCATGGTTAATGATTTGAACACTATAGCATCATCAATCCTGTTAAGAAATTCAGGATTAAAAACACGTTTCATATTGTCCAAAATCTTACTTTTCATGGCATTATAATTCGATTCATCCGACCCGGAGCTAAAACCGAACGATACATTGCTTTTAATATCCCTTGAACCAACATTCGAAGTCATTATAAGTATCGTATTTTTGAAATCGACCTTTCTGCCGAGGCTGTCGGTCAATCTTCCTTCATCAAGAACCTGTAACAGAATATTGAACACATCCGGATGCGCTTTTTCGATTTCATCTAATAACACTACGGAATATGGTTTTCTCCGCACACGCTCGGTAAGTTGACCGCCTTCTTCGTAACCGACGTATCCGGGAGGGGCGCCGGTCAAACGGGAACTCGTGAATTTTTCCATGTATTCCGACATATCAATTCTAATGAAAGCGCTTTCATCTTCAAATAAGAACTTGGCAAGAATTTTCGCTAAAAGTGTTTTACCTACACCCGAGGGACCTAAAAATATGAATGAACCGATAGGACGATTGGGATCTTTCAATCCCGCTCTTGTTCGTTGTATAGCCTTTGCAAGTTTTTCTATAGCTTCTTTCTGCCCAATAATGTGTTTTTTTAATTCATCTTCAACCTGGAGGAGTTTTTCAGACTCTGTCTGAGCTACACGGGTGACCGGAATGCTGGTCATCATCGAGACTACATCGGCAATATCATTTTCCGTGACCGCTACCCTGTTGAACTCTTCGTTCGTTTCCCAGCTTTCCCTGACATCTTTTAATTTCTCTTTTGCTTTACGTTCTTCATCTCTCAGCCGGGCAGCCTCTTCAAATGCCTGGTTCTGAACTGCAGATTCTTTTTGTGTCCTGATTTCTTCCACTTTCTTTTCTACGGTCAATAGCTCATCAGGCACCACAAAATTTGTCATGTGAACACGTGACCCCGTTTCATCGAGAACATCGATCGCCTTATCCGGCAAGAACTTATCCGTAATATACCGGTCACTCAATTTAACCGCCATTTCAATGGCTTTATCGTCATAGGTGACAAGATGATGATCTTCATATCTGCTTTTCAAACCGTGAAGAATAAGTATTGTTTCATCAACCGAAGGAGGTTCAATCATTATTTTTTGAAAACGTCTGTCTAATGCACCGTCTTTCTCGATATATTGACGGTATTCGTCATAAGTGGTCGCCCCGATGCACTGTAATTCACCCCTGGCTAACGCCGGTTTAAACATATTAGAGGCATCCAGAGAACCCGAAGCTCCCCCTGCACCCACAATAGTATGCAATTCATCGATAAAAAGAATTATGTCCTTGTTTTTCTCGATCTCGTTCATCACGGTTTTCATTCTTTCTTCGAACTGTCCGCGATATTTAGTACCGGCAACAAGTGCGCCAAGATCAAGTGTGATTACTTTTTTATTATGCAGTGTTCTCGGCACTTTCTGCTCAATAATCCTGATTGCCAAGCCTTCCGCAATCGCTGTTTTACCAACGCCGGGTTCGCCTATAAGTACGGGGTTGTTTTTCTTGCGGCGGCTCAAGATTTGCGCCACGCGCTCAATTTCTTCGTTTCTTCC
>JADFON010000286.1 GCA_022562855.1 Candidatus Zhuqueibacterota bacterium
TTCCTATCTTATGCAACGCGACGTCGGAATCGAAACTATTCTTCATTACTGCTGCCGAGACAGAAATCTGCTCGGTATGCAGTCGGATATTCTTGGCAATTACGCCGCGGGTCTCAGGAATATTCTTATTATCACCGGTGACCCGCCAAAAGTAGGTGATTATCCCGACGCAACAGCGGTATTTGATGTAGAAGCCGTAGGATTGACACATATTGTTCACAATCTGAATCACGGTATTGATATCGGTCATAACCCTATCGGAGACCCGACCGGGTATTTTATCGGTGTCGGAGCAAATCCAAACGCTATCGATCTCGACAGGGAAATAGACAGGTTTTTCCAAAAAGCGGACGCCGGTGCAGAATTTGCCATAACCCAGCCCGTATTTGACGTAGAATCTTTACTTTCATTTATGGATAAAGTGAAAACAACGAAGGTGCCGGTCATTGCAGGCGTCTGGCCTCTTGTGAGCTACAGGAATGCGGAATTTATGAAACATGAAGTGCCCGGTGTTTATGTTCCGGATTCTATTCTCGAGAGGATGAAAAAGCACTCGACAAAGGAAGACGCATTACGAGAAGGCATAGAGATTTCACGAGAGACCCTGTCGGCTATTAAAGATCGAGTTGCCGGGATACAGGTTTCAGCGCCGTTTGGTAATATTAAATATTCTTTGCAGGTTATGGAGGGGATAATTCTATAAGATTTGATGAAATTGGAAATAAAAAAAGGGAGTTATAAAACTCCCTTTTTTTTGTACTACTATATATATTCAGTTCGCTTGTTGGATAAATTCGAGATTAAAATCGAATTTTATTAATTTACTAACAATCAAACCGCCTGCTTCCAAAGCCCTGTTCCACTTTACATTGAAGTCAAACCTGTCGATTTCTCCGGTAATATGGAATGCGATGCGTTTGGTTCCCCTCATCATAACCGAACCGCCGTATACTGCGGTCAACTCAACAGATTTTGTGACATCGCGTATGGTAAGGTCACCGATGACTTTGTACGTATCTTCACCCGATTTTTTAAAAGATTTTGAAACAAACCTTAATTCCGGGTACATCTCAGAATTGAAAAAATTATCTGAACGGAGATCGTTATCGCGTCTTTCGTTATCGGTAAATATACTTGCCGTTTTAAGAACTGTTTCGATCTTCGAATCGGTAAAATCATCCGCGCTTTTTGACGTAAAATTTATGGTAAAATCCCTGAATTCGCCGGTAACTGTGGAGATTACCATATGTTTTACTTTGAACTGGACTTCGGAATGCGCTCTGTCATTAGTCCACGTAATTTGTGCGGTAGCCATTGATGCTGTGAATAAAACCGCAAGCACAATTGAAACTGCTTTCTTCATTGATCCTTCCTCCTAAATAAAAATCTAATTATAAACTTTTCGTAAATTACGTTATCAAAAATTTAAAACCAACATAAAAATATTTCGGTTCCCGTTACTTTCTACATAGTTACAAAAATCGTCAATTAAAATTCAAAATTAAGGAAGCTGACTGATAAACTATGAAAAAATATCTTAAGAGGATTATAGAGCCTTGTTAATTCATAAAAATGTTCCTTGCATAAACTAACCCTGAAATAAACTCAGGACAGGGCTATTGAAATTACAACAGTTAGATGCCGCCGTCATTCTGAACTTAGGAAAACATTAGAATTTATGAATTGGTCGGGACAGACGAAAAAACGTGGGAAATATTAAGCGGTTATATCTCAAGAAATCTGAATCCGATTTTAAAAAAGCGCTTCAAAGATAAAATCGTCAATTTATCTAATCCCCTTTCATTTGAAAATTAATTGGAATTGATATCCAAAACTTCACCGGAACTCCATTTTGGTTCGGCGGTGTGAATTTGATCTGGCGTATTGCTTCAATTGCTGAAGCGTCCAAATCGCTGCGTCCTAACGATTTCAGGACTTTGAAATCAACAGGATTACCGTTTTCGTCAATCAACACCTGAATCACAATTAGCCCCTGTATTTCTGCTATTTGCGTATTTTCAGGAAATCTTATTTTGCGTTGAATCCCGGTTACGCCGCCAATTGGTCTCGGCTGACTCTCTAATGCGAGAAAATCCGCTATATTATTTTTATCGATCATTGTAGCTGTTGCTTTACCACTACTACTTTTTTCAGCGGATTCCCGGATGAAGATACTTTGAACGTTAGCTAAATCCTTAACCTGTGTATCCGTAGATTCAGGATACTTTACACGATCTTGAATAGCTGAAAAACCACCAATGGCTCTTGGCTGGTCTTTGATCGGAAGGAAATCCGGAATATCGTACCTGCTCCCTTCCATACCAATGTTTTCGACGTTCGGTTGTGCGGGAATAACCGGTGTAAGCAATGATTCCAGGGTACAATACCAAGAAAAAGGCAGAATCATTAAGATAGTCATAAACAAGATTGCACGGCTTTTGAGGGTCATTTTTCCCAAGCTCCCCTCATCATTTTTTGTTAGTTGGTAAATGACCCGTTTCATGAGGCTTTCCTGTGAAGCGGATAAAGACGGCAAGGGGAATAATTCACGCCGAGGTTTTGATAGTTTTTCAGCTATGGAAACCAGAAAGTGGGAATAACGGAGTGGGGATAGTTTTATTGCCTTTGCAGCGCTGTCGTCGCACGCAATTTCATTATAATGCCGCAGTTTTTTATAATGTATCCAGGTCAGAGGGTTATAAAAGTGGACTAATTGAGCTAATACCTGAAAAAAACTAATCCAGTGGTCATAGTGGCAGATATGCGCAATCTCATGTGCAATTACTGCCTTTTGGCAATCCACTGACCACGAATCCCAGGAGCAGGGTAAAATAACCCTGTGATGGAAAAAGCCGTATACAAAGGGAGACTTCGCCTCTTCCGATATTAGAAAATCAATTTTATGCCTCGTATCCGGAATCTCGATTTTGAGAGTGATTGGTCGCGCATGCTTAATAATGATACGCATCCTCAACATGTACCCAATCACAATTGCAACAAGTACAATAACAAGCAATAGCCAGCCAAGCATTGCTATTGATGATAAGGAAAGAGATATACTTTTTGCAGGCTCAACGATAGATTCAGGGGTCCCGGTAACAACAAATAGGGAAAGATAGGACGCAGTGTACAGTTCTGCCGATGATATAGATACCGGCACAAAAGGGGGAATAAACAACTTCACCAGACCAATAACCGCTATTCCCCGCAGAATTCGGGCATCTTTATTTCGAAATAAATATAACAAAAAGAAGATAAAAAGCAAAAACAGGCAATTTTGCACAGTCATAAGCAATGCAAAATCTACCCACATTGAACTGATATTGTTAATCCAATGTGCCATTTCTATCAGTCTCTCATTTTTTTGATTTATTCTTTATCACCTTGTAAAGATCTGCAAATTCTTTATCAGAGAGCGAATCGGAATTTACAAGATAGTTGGCGAGTTCGAGAAAAGAACCTTTGAACACTCTTTTTACGAATGTCTTTGTCGCGCCTTCGATCATTTTCTCACGTTTCACGGTCGGTTTATAAAAATTCACCAAACCTATTTTTTTCTTTTTTAAGAAGTTTTTCGCCTCCATGTTATTCATAACCGTGTGAATCGTCGTGTAGGCTTTTTCCTTGTTTGGATATGCTCGGTCAATAACTTCTCTCACCGAGGGTCTCCTGCCAAGCTCCCAGACGACATTCATTACTTCCCATTCCAGCGGAGTCAGG
>JADFON010000004.1 GCA_022562855.1 Candidatus Zhuqueibacterota bacterium
GCAATAAGCTCCTGCAATTTTACGGTTGAATATGATCATCTGGACCTATATCCCGGTATAAATCTTATTCCTTTTCCTTTTAATTTTTCAGAGTTTAAATATCGGGGAAATCCCGGAAAATCACCGGTTATAATCGGGCATGCGCCTTCAAACCGGGCGAATAAGGGTTCCAAAGTTATTATCGATTCACTCAGAAGCCTTCAGGAATCATATTCTTTTGAAGTGCAGATAATTGAAAACCTGCCGCATCAAAAAGCCCTTGAATTGAAAAGTAGATGCAATTTATTCATTGACCAGATCAGCGCTATTGGATATGGAATAAACACCGTAGAGTCAATGGCGATGGAAATCCCTACATTTTCGAGTTTGACGAAAGAATTTAAAAAACGATGTCCTGATTCGCCAATTATAGAAATTTCTGCAGAAAACATTAAGGATCAGCTAATTCCTTATATCAAGTCTCCTGAATTGCGAATAAAGCAAGGCGAAAAAAGCAAAAAATGGTCAATGATTAATCACGATTCCATTGCAGTAGTGAAAGAAATTCACCGTGTTATTTTTCAACATGCTCCGGCGCTTGATAAAAAAATGTAAAAAAAATTGAACTTTTATTGTAAAAACCAGGTTTTTTATAAATGAATAAAGATAAAGTAATAAGTTTTCAATTTTTGGTTATAAGCGATTGAATCTTATTAGAACAAAACTGTAGTTTTATTCGACATTGAAATTTCAGCAGTGAAAAATAATTTGCAATGATTTGCCCATGTGTAAAAACTATTACTCATTGAAGCGCAGAGGGACTGTCATTACGTTACGAGGGTTACCGGAAAATCGTTAAAACTTATTGAACATCGTAGTGTAAACAGGAAGATAAAATACTACTAATTAATATGATTTCATTTGTATTGAGTTTAATATTTATTCTGTTTTTGTCGACCGGTTTGACAGATCATTACTCCTCGTCTGCCGATTATTCATTTGAATTGTCGCGTCATTTTACTTCGTCTCCGGCAAAAAACAACGGCACTGCATACATGCGTTTGCTTGTCGACAACCCAATCGAATTGCGCACGTTTGACATACCCGAAGTATCAGATAAATTTAATGAGATGATGCTGAGCGGCATAATGTTAACCTACGAAAACGCGCCATACCTTGATAAATCCTTTGCAACATTTGATTCTCTCATTGTGATGAGACCCGACCGACCGGAGGGGTATTTTCTCAAAGCTTCGCTTCTATTATCCATTTACCAGGTTGATAAAAACCAGGCAGTCTTTGACAGTTTGAAAGTTTATGCCGATAAAACTATTGGCATATCCAAGAAGCTTCTCGACGAGCAGCCGGATAATAAATTTCTTCATTTCTATCTGGGGGGTATCTACGGAAATATGGGACTTCAGTACCTCAGGCAGGGCAGTTACTGGAGTGCTTACAGAAACGGTTCGAAAGGTAAAGGACATCTTGAAAAAGCGCTAAAAATTGACCCTGAATTTGCAGATGCCGAATTAGGAATTGGTATATTCAAATATTATGCGGATGTATTGCCGCGATACATGAAACCTTTGTTATTTCTCGTTAGACTGAGCGGAAACAGGGAAGAGGGGCTTTCGAAAATCAAACTTGCCGCAGAAAAAAGCGCTCTATCAAGGATTGAAGCAAATTTCTTTTATGCTAAAATATTACAGGAATACGAAGGGGACCCGGCAGGGGCTTTGGATGTGGGTTATCAACTTCATAACCAATTTCCAGACAACATGTTTTATCACTACTCCCTGGGGCAGTTCTTATATGAAAATGGAATGTTGCCCGAATCCCGTGAATTATTCGAGCAATTGAAAAAGCGTCCTCACCGGTATTATAATAGAAGCGTAGGATATTATTATGGCATAATCCTGCATTCTATGGGAGAATACGAAAACTCTACAACCCAATTAATGGGTATTATAAGTTTATATCCGAATAACTACAAGGACAGACTGCGAGATATATATTTTCGAATAGGCTTAAATTATGAATACCTGGAAGAACGTGAAAACGCTTTGCTGTATTATGTTCAAGCAAAAAATATCGGCTCAGATATTCATAAGGAGAAGTTAAAACAGCTTTTGAAAGCGCCTTTAACTCCTGAGGATATTAAAATTAAGAATGTTGACAGCCTGATTAAATCCAATTTGTTAAATAACGCACTAAGTGTTCTGAGAAAAAATCTCACAGAATTTACAGAAAACAGCAATGTTGACAAAAAATTTGAAGCCCTGTCTAATTTGCAATTAGCTGAAATTCACCTCTTGCAGGGCAATTACAACGATTCGAAGCGGTTTTTGGATGAAAACGGTGAAAAACTTTATAAATACAACAGAGAGTATTTGGCAAGATACCATACTGTCGGCGCCAGCGTTTACCTGGAATCGAATGAACGCGATAAGGTTCAAAAATATTTGAAAAAGCTCAATAAAATCGATTTCAAAAAAATACCTATTTTTTACAAACGGACTTATAACATGCTGCAAAGAGAATATTACGGAGTAGTAAAAAACAGGTAAAGAAAATAACTTGCTTTTAAATAAATATTTTATAATATTTTAACCGGCTATTGATTTCCCTCCTTATATCGTTCTCACATTTACTAAATAAAAGGTGTATATTATGCCAATTCCTATTCAATTGCGATTTATCGGTACGGGTAAACCTTTACGGGCAAACATTAATCCCCGTTTGGAAAGAGAGGCAAGCCGTAAAGGTGTTGTATTTTCCGGCATAAAAACCAAACGGGAATTTAATAATGTGATTGGTGATTTAAAGCCAAGCGTGGAGGAGTTAGGAAACAAGGCAGTAAATATAGCAAGATCTTCCGGTATCGATCTTTCTGCATAGAAAACTCCTTATCAAAGATGAAGTTTGGAATTTTTTGCCCAGGGTTTTCCCATAAGATTGAATTATATCATAAATCCGGATAATCTGTATAGATAATAATGCAAAATCTGAAAATTACCAATATCTTCTATCTTTCCTCGAAATCACCTCTCCTTAGACTATCTTGTTCATTAAGAGTAATCTAAAATAATCATTCTATTTTCCGGGATTGCCGAATGAAGTGTCCTGCTTAGCTCGATTTATGAGACTGCGTGTTTTGATATTATATTTATCCCCCGGACTCAGTATCTGAATATTTGCAGTCG
This sequence comes from Candidatus Zhuqueibacterota bacterium, assembly GCA_022562855.1. Taxonomy (GTDB): domain Bacteria; phylum SM23-31; class SM23-31; order SM23-31; family SM23-31; genus JADFON01. The sequence goes on from JADFON010000004.1 coordinate 3,183, forward strand.
TATCTCCAAATGCAATAGGTTTCATAGCGTCATGAATTGCGACTTTATTGCGTCCTATTACTTCGAATTCATCCCCATTCACGACGATTGCAGTCGCTTCAGAAATACCGATACCCAGTAACTCCGGATAAACTTTTATTATGTCATATAAATCGGTCCATCTATTTCGCCTGTCGATATGCTGATCGATCGCAGAATTTTTCAAGAAGGAAAATCCAATCCTGTGGGTGGAATCAGGGGCGATCATAATCGCGTTGTCCGCCACTGCGCCTCGTGCCAAAAACGAACCCTGGATTGTGGCTCCTGCCGAAGAACCGCCGATAACACCACCTCTTTCAAGAACTTTGTGGAATTCATCGTATGTAAGCGTGTTGAGATATGAGTCAACGATATTCCATTGTCTGCCTCCATTAAACCAGACGCCTGTCGCTTCTTTGAGGTCTTTTATAAATTCCTCGGTATCTGCTTCTGCGGGATCGCTGGTATGAAGCATTTTAACATTTTTCACATTTCTTCTATTTTTCCATGCCCGGGTAACGACTGAATCCTGATAGACCCGGAGTTCGCCATTTTGGCGTCTGTTGCCGCCTGCAGTAGGGATGACAATTATCCTCGCTTCTTCCGGACCGCCGGCTAACTCGATAAATCTTTCATACAAATCCTCAGTCGCTGCTCCTCCGACAATAAAAAGAGTACCTGTTGCGGGTCCGAACTCCGGCGTTTCGTTTTGCGGAATGCCCGAACATGCCGTAATGATCGAAAAAATTGCGCAAACGATTGAAATTTTCAAGTGACAACGCATTATCCCCTCCGAATTAATATACGTTATTTCAGGATTTAGAAATTTTTCATAAATAATTCAAAGCTGCATCCATAGTCAAACATGCTTAGTCCCGACATCCCGATTGGCGAACCTGCCGGAGCGGCAATTGAAGAAGAAGTAGTGTAACTGTCCGGATTTTTTTGAAATTTATCAATCTCCGAAATACTATAGAAGTAATGTGATTTTTGTTTTTCTTCGAGCACAGCGCTCATTTGACTATCCAGCCAGTTTTTCAGGTCTTCTATTTTTAATGAGGTCGTTGCTCTTGTTTGAGTGGACGCCTGCCTGTTAGCCGCCAAATTCATTAATCTGTGCAAAACGGTTGTTTCTACAACGCGTTGTGTTGCAGCATAATAGTCGGAACCGTAACCGGATTTCCATGTAGTGTTAATCAATCGGTCAATAACTTCTCCAAGTCCGGGATTTGAATTGTCGCGGGCATTGTATTCAATGAGCCTTGCAGCTCTTTGGGAGTTCAAAATCATAGTTATTGTCATATTCGCAGCCGTTTCTGCCGCAGTGAAGGGGTCAAATGTGGATCCCGTTCTGCCTGAAAATAATTCCGGTGTTTGCCCATAACTCGGGGGACGGGGAGGAATAAGATTCAGAATTCTTTCATCCAGTGCGAGAACGGCTGGGTCGATCGTTTTCAACAGCATGTCAAGGGCTTCATATTGTTTTGCCGCAGGAACAATTGCAATAGTTTCCTGACCGTCTCCGCGCAATGTGTAAAAATAATTAGCGCCTCCCAATACCTTAGCTGCAGCCTCGATCTGGTATCTATGCAGCAAGTATATCGGTACGAGCACGTCTTCAAGAGTTGACATTGGCGCTCCGGGACGAATATTATTCTCAGAAAAATTTTCCAGGGCTTTCTGACGAATGTCCATAGTTCTTTCTAATTCCTGAACAGCATCAGCGCCGTTGTCCCAAAGATGTGTGTAAGGATGAGCGCTTCCTTGTGACCGTGCATCCTGGTCGGTGATAAATATATTGCCGATCTGCATTGCGTCGGTCAATATTTTGTTCAATTCAGTTTTTTTGTCGGTTCCATCCGGAAAATCCTGGTAACCCCAGGTTATCGCAATTTTATCCCAATCGCCGATTCCCGTATCGTACGCATCCGACAAATCAAAATCTCCGTTATCGTCAATTTTTATCAATGGGTGCGGATAATCCATTACGCTTGCCCTGTTATTCACACTTGCAATGTAATTGTGACCCAAGCCAAGAGTGTGACCTACCTCATGAGCAGATAACTGTCTGACACGGGCTAATGCCATTTCCTCCATTTCCGGGGGGATACGGTCTCCGTCTCCGTAGGGTGAAAGCAATCCTTCAGCAATCAGAAAATCTTGACGTACCCGCAACGAACCAAGACTTACATGTCCTTTGATTATTTCACCGGTACGAGGGTCGGTTACTGAACTTCCATAAGACCATCCTCTTGTAGATCGGTGTACCCAATTTATGACATTATATCTCAAGTCCATTGGGTCTGCGTCTTCCGGGAGTACCCTAACCTGGAAAGCGTTAATATATCCAGCTGCTTCAAACGCCTGGTTCCACCAGCTTGCCCCCTCGATAAGCGCCGATCTGATAGGTTCGGGTGTTCCTGAATCGACATAATAAACGATAGGTTCGACCGCTTCACTTCTTGCTGCGGAAGGATTTCTTTTTTTCAAACGGTGTCTCCGGGCAATTCGTTTAAGAATCGGCTGATCGATTGGGGTCGCAAAGTCCATGTACCTACCGCCGGACACTCCGGATCTCGGGTCATAGTCCCGAACTTCAAAACCACTACCTGGCAATTGCACGAACGAATAATGCTGACGGATAGTAACCGCAGAAGCATCGGGTGTTACGCTTCTTACAATATTTCCACCGTTTTCACTGGTAAAAGTTAAAATTACTTCAAATTCAGTATTGAGAGGGAAATTCTTTGTTCGTGGAAGGTATAACGCCGACCTTGATGTGTCCAGTTTGTATGTCCCCTGGTTGGATCTTCTAAGAGTACTAATCACACCATGACCATCACGAATTAAAAATGGCGTAGCATCAATTAAAACACTGCCGCCTTCTTCTGCCTCGACCTTGAATCCCCATATCACAGACTGGGCAAAAGCGTCTTCAACCGCTTTGCGTTCAGAAGCTTTATCCGATAAAGCGCGGTAATTGTAATTTGGCTGAACCAATAACACTTTTGGACCGATTCTTTGGAATTTTACAATCTTGGAACTCCCTAATTTTCCCCGGTCGAGTCCTATATCGTTGGAACCGAGACCCGCGGGGAGAGAGTTGACCACTAAGAACTCTTTTTCGAATTCTTTAATTTCGATCCAGATTTTACCTTCTAATTCATCCCAATAATAGGTAAAAAATCCCTCATGTGCCTCCATGCCGGCGGTTTTTTCCGCGATAGTATTAACTTGTGCAAATCCTGAGGTAACCACCATAAGAAGACAAACGGATATTGTGCTGAAAATATTCATGTTTTACCTCCTGAAAGCAAATATTTTGGTTTAGGTGCTGTTAGATATTTAATTTATGAATGACGTCATAATTCTTTATGGATATTGGGATTCGATTTAACAGAGAGATGTTCTTTTTTATTGAAACGAGAAATTAGGATAGACCTTAGTTTTTCTCCCATTTATTCAATATTTCGCAGAATTTCTCGCGAGTTATGTTTCCTCCCGAAAGTAAGAGAACGACGGTTTTCCCCCTTAACATGTCCGCATATCTAAAGGCTGCTGCAGTGGAGGCGGCTCCAGCCCCTTCGGCAATATTATGGGTTGAATCGAACAACCGGACAATAGCCTGTTCTAATTCATTTTCGCTGACAAGTACAACATCATCAATGACATTTTGCATTATTTTAAACGGAAATTCAAATGGAACCCTCGTAGCAAGACCGTCTGCAAAAGTATTTGCAGAAGGGTGAGTGAGCATTTTTCCCGCGTGATACGAATTGTGTACGGCAGGGGCATTCTCCGCCTGGACCGCAATAACTTTAATTTTTGGGTTCAGAGATTTAAGCACAATAGCATTCGAACAACAGGAACTTCCCCCACCAACAGGACTTATTAACAAATCAATTTCGGGAAGGTCTTCAAAAATTTCAAGCCCTAATGTGCCCACCCCATGCAACAGATAAGGTTCATTCGCGGGGTGAACAAGAACCAATCCATCCATTTCTGCCCGTTCTTCACATGCTTCACGAGCCTCATCGAAGTCTTTTCCAGTCAGAACAACTTCTGCTCCAAGATTTTGCATTGATTTTGTTTTGTCGGGATTATTATTTTCCGGAGCGTAAATTATAGATTTGACGCCAAATGTCCGGGCGGCAAATGCAATCGACTGACCATGATTTCCGGTTGAAGGTGTAATTACCCCGGTCGCTTTCTCTTTTTCCGTAAGATGGCTTATTCTTACAAGCCCACCGCGAACTTTGAATACATTAATAGGCTGGTGGTTTTCAAATTTAATATAAATTTTAGCGCCAATTTCATCGCTAAACTGCTTGTTGAAAAAAAGAGGAGTGGGTTTGAGATAACGGTATACAATATTTCTGGCGTTATAAAAATCACTAAGAACCGGCAGTTTCATACGTAACATCCGATCAAATATTAGAGGGATAAGCTATGGGAATGCCTGACAAGCTGGTAAAAATTAAAAAGCAATATACTAAAAAGAATAGAAATATGTTAAGCATTATATTCAAAACACCGGTATTCCTGTAAAAAACTTTTTCTTTGATTTTACCTGCCGTAATTGTTACATTTATATATTACCTTTCTCAAACGGGAAGCAACGTAAATAAAGCACCATATATTGTTGTTATGCAAACATTCTATACATTATTTGTACTTTTTGCGGTATTTTTCAATTCGATGATAACCGTAGACGCCGGGCAGTCTAATATTACTGCTTTGATTAATGCCGAGTATAAAAATGTACCTGAAGAATCAAGTGTGTTTTCTGTTGGTGAATTCAGAAAAACAATAGATCTCAATGGCGAATGGGAAATTAAAATAGGCGATAATGAAACCTGGCACAAAATACATATTCCCAGTTCACTGAATTACAAAGAAAAGCTGCATTTCAGGAAGAGTTTTCACATTCCGTCTGATGCTGTGAACTATCATTCTAATTTAATTGCACTCGGGATAAATTACAGCAGCGCTATAAAACTGAACGGTACGTATATCGGGTCACATTCAGCAGGTAATACAAGTTTTTCTATAGATATTCTAGATCGCATTTTAAAGCCCGGACAAGACAACCTTATAGAAATCGAAATTGACAAATTGACAAATTCTGAAGCTTCCGATCTTTTAAGACCACAGCCGTGGAGTTGGAAACATTACACCGGTATCGTACGGGAAATATATATTCAACTGCTCCCTAAGATATCATTGACAGATTGGAATATGAGTTATAATTTCAAGAATAATTTAAGCGACTGTGAAACAGTCTTTACTTTTACATTCCAAAATTTTAATCAAATTTCAGACAGAAACGCGCTTGGTGCCAGCACTAATATTCGTCAAGAAAATATACAAGAATTTGGTTACTTTGTAGAAATATACAATTTGGATTCCGGTAAATTAGTTAAAGACAATAGGGCTAATCCGAAATTTATAAATATACACCAAACTGTGCAGGATACTATGTTGCTGGAATTTAAAGATGTTGAATTATGGTCGCCTGAAAATCCTGTTCTTTACCAACTAAGAATTACATTAATAAGGCAAAATAATATTCAAATTGACAACTTTCGCTCTCAATTCGGGTTCAGGGAGATTAAGGTAGATAATAATGGATTTACTCTCAATGGTTTACCTGTAATGCTTAAGGGAGTGTACCGTGTTGAGCAGCATCCTGATTATGGTATTTCGATACCCTGGAGCAAACAATTGGAGGATTTGCGCTTAATCAAAGACCTCGGTTTGAACATAGTCAGATCTGGTCCCTATCCAAATCATCCCTATTTTTATGAATTGTGTGACCAACTGGGCATAATGGTACTGGAAGAAATTCCGGTATCTCAAATTCCTGGACATTTTATAGCTAAACAAAAAAACATTGACTACTCTACAGCCATTTTGCAAGAAATGATTAATCGCGACAGGCATCATCCATCTATAATAGGATGGGGACTGGGTTCAAACTTGGATGTATCGAGTGCAGGAACCGCTCTCTATTTGACTAACTTAGCGGAGACGGCGCGTGAAATCGATAATAGGCTCCTGTATTATTCATCAGAAATTGTAGAAAAAGATATATGTGTTGATATTACAGATTTCAAATTAACCGATTTTTACAGTCCGGATATCGAATTTTTAAAAAATCTTCTTACTTATATTCGAAACGATTTACCGGATAAACCTCTTTTCATTGGAAGAATCGGTTCAGTCGTAAATCCCGGTATTGGAGGAGAGGGGTATCTCAATCCGAATTCACTTGAACACCAGGCTAAATACGTCAGCGATTTATACAATTTAGCCAATGAAGAGGAAGATATTCATGGAATCATTTTCTGGAGTTTTGCCGATTGGGAGGGAGATATTCCGTTACTATCCTCGGGTCCAACGCCTGATAACACATTGTACAGGCGCGGATTGCTTACAGAAAACCGGGAGCATAGGTTGGCTTATCAAAATTTACGTGCAACGATATTGAACAATAATTATTCTACTCTTTCTTCAGGAAACCCATTTGAAAATTCACAAGAAAATTTTATTTACGTTGGGTTTCTCATTATTATAATATTAATAGGGGCGCTTAAGCAACATAGGTGGTTTGGTCAAAATTTTCGCAGATCATTACTATTTCCGAAAATATTTTTCGAAGATATACTTGAAAAAAGAAATATGCAAAACTGGCAAACCAATTTGCTTAGTCTTGTGATTTCCTCGGGATTAGCCCTGGGGATCGCAAGCCTCTGCTTCTATTATAAGCAAAATATCTACTTTGATTTAATCATAACGCAATTTTTCTTACCGGTGATGTTGAAAAATATTGTAATTTATCTAATCTGGCATCCCTTATTAAATATCATTTTCATAACTTTGTTAATATTTTTAAGTATTGTTTTTATAGCGGTTATACATAATCTTATATTTCTTTTTTTGGGGGCTGGAGGGGGATTGACAAAATCTTTTAATGTAATCGTCTGGTCGGGAAGTAATTTAGTGTTCGTTCTTTTATTTATGATACCATTCTATTCTGCCTTACAAAATAGTGCGACACTGCCGGTGTATGCTGTGATTGCGGTGATTTTTCTTTTATGGTATATCAACAGATTTATATTAGCTCTAAAGGTTACGTATCAAACAAATTTTAAATTGTCATTAATCAGCTATATAGCTATCATTATAGTTTTAACGGGTGGTTTCAATTATTTTTTCCAATACAAGTATCAATCTTTTACTTACACAAAAATGTACTTGAATTCAATTAACTCTCAACTCAAATGAAACGGTATGTATTTATCTAGTGTAGAATTGACCGGTTTTAAATCATTTGCTCATAAAACAAAGCTTATGTTTCATGAGGGTATCACTGCCATTGTCGGTCCAAATGGTTGTGGAAAAACCAATATTGTTGACTCAATACGTTGGGTTCTCGGTGAGCAAAGATCATCCGTGTTGCGTAGTGATAAAATGGAAAATGTTATCTTTGGCGGCACGATGAACAGACGCAGACTCGGATTTGCCGAAGTTTCCCTGGTAATTGAAAACACGAAAAATATTTTGCCGAGTGATTATTCTGAAATAATGATCACTCGGCGTCTTTACCGTTCCGGTGAAAGCGATTATTTACTAAATAAACAGATTTGCAGATTAAAAGATATATCGAACCTGCTCATGGATAGCGGGATGAGCGCAGACGCCTACTCAGTAATAGAGTTGAGCATGATTGAATTGCTCCTCAACGATAAAGATGACTACCGGAAAAAACTATTTGAGGAAGCCGCGGGCATAACAAAATATAAAGCCAAAAGGCAGGAAGCGTTACGTAAACTCGAAGCAACAAAAAAGGATGTTGTTAGAGTAAAAGATATAATTATTGAAATTGAAAGGAATGTCAATTCTTTAAGAAACCAGGTGAATCGCGCTTCAAGATATGAAAGAATGAAAACGGAATTAGTCGAAGTTGAAAAACAGTATTACAACTGCAAGCGCGTTGAATTAATGGATAGAAAGGTTCCTCTTGAAAGAGAAATTAAGGAAATCTCTAATCGTCTTACGGCGTTATCCGGGAAATCGGTTAAGAATAAGGCTGTAATAGAAAAAACGCAAAACGAAATCCTTGAAAAACAAGATAAACTTGCAAATGCTCAGGACAAATTGAATAAATTCACAGAACTTGTAAGGTCAACTGACAGCAATCTTGCAAAATTACAGGAAAGATTTTCGTCACTCAATGAAACAAAAACACGCCTTTTGTCTGAAAAATTTCGCTTAGAAGTGAAGTTAAAAGAGCATCATGGCAGGATCAAACATACAAAAAAAGAACTTGACGAAATAAAATTGAAATTTCAATACGCAGAAGTTTCGTTCAAGAAAAGCGATGAAGAACGCGAAATATTTCTAAAAAATTATAGAAAAGGTAAGGCAGTTATCGCCGAAAAAAGTCAAAGCGCTATTGACATAATAAAAGAACTGGAAGCATCGATCCGGGAAAAAGATACTGTTGAAAGAGACATCCGTGAAAAAACAAGTCATATAGAGGAACTATATGAAAAGATCAAAGATGCCTCAGAAAAACTTGACGGTCTCCGGGAAAAAAGTTCTATGTTGAAAAAGGATGTAGAGTCCTTAACATCAAAAGAAAATCTTTTGAAAAGTAACATCCAAAAAGAAAAGGAATTATTAGACAAGTCTGAAGTGGAGATAAGAATACTTGAAAGCAGACAAAACAATTTAAATATTTCTCTTGAATCCCAGCGTACCAAACATGATTTTTTGGTGAATCTGACCGAAGAATATGAGGGTATGCCAGGTGGGATTGTAGAGGTGTTACGAGCTAAAAGCAAACTCCAGGGTATTCTTGGTACAGTTGGAGAGCTGATTGACGTTCCCGCGAAATACACAAAAGCTGTTGAAGCCTCATTAGGCGAACAAGCATATTATGTTGTGGTTGACAAATACGAGAATGTATTATCTGCAATTAATTATTTGCAGAAATCTCAGGCAGGGGGGGTAACATTTTTAGCAATTGACAGAATCCAGGCAATGAAAAATAAACCGGGCTTTGACGGAAAGAAAAAAGGGAGAAACGAGCATAATGGATTTTCTCCGTTAATAGAGAAAATTTCCTTTCAGAATGAGTATGATTCCCTTTACACCGTTCTAATCGGAGACGTATTGTTTTCTGAAAACGGAGATGTTTCCTGGAAAAATGAGTATTCAAATTTGCCAGATAATAGATTTGTCGATTCAAAAGGAAATATTTTAACCGGCGGATCGATTTTTACTAAAATCGGTCCGAACAATGATGATTCGACAAGTATTATTGGGAGAAAAGAGCGTATTGCAGAAATTGAAAAAAACATAAAAAATCTTTCCAAAGATTTAGATAAAATAGCCGTAACGATCAGAAATCAGAATAATTCGAAAACCGAATCAAAAGAATTGCTTAGTCCTTTACAGTTGGGCGACCTGAACTTGTGGAATCGGGTCGTCCTCGCCCCCTTGACACGCGCTAGAGCAGGCGCGGAACGAATGCCGAATGAATTGATGGCCGAATACTACTCTCAAAGATCGTCGGCAGGTCTTCTCATTTCAGAGGCGACTGTTATTTCCAAACAAGGCATAGGTTGGATCAATACGCCGGGAATTTACTCCGATGAGCAGGCTGAAGCTTGGAAAAAAATTACTGGCGCGGTCCATGACAAGGGATCAAAGATATTTCTGCAACTTTGGCATTGCGGTAGAGCCTCGCACAGCGCTTTTCATGATGGCAAACCCACCGTGGCTCCCTCAGCGGTAAAACTAAATGGTGAATACATACATACTCCACTTGGAAAGAAAGGTTATGAAACTCCACGGGCGCTTAATACCGATGAAATTCCTGAAATTATAGAGGACTATAAAAAAGCCGCCAGCCGAGCCAAAGAAGCAGGGTTCGATGGCGTAGAGATTCATGGCGCTAATGGGTACCTTATAGATCAATTCCTCCAGTCGAAAACGAATAAACGGACTGATCGTTATGGGGGAAATCTGGAAAACCGGTTTCGGTTTCTTCAAGAAATAGTAAATGTGGTCACTGAAATCTGGCCAGCAAATAGAGTCAGTGTTCGATTGAGTCCGAATGGAAATTTCAACAATATGGGTTCTGAAGATTACCGGGAAACTTTTACCTACATTGCCAGCCAACTCGACAAGATAGGCCTAGCTTTTCTGCATGTTGTTGACGGCCTCGCGCTTGGTTTCCATGAGCTTGGAGACCCTATGAAATTAAGCGAATTTCGCCAGGTTTTTTCGGGTCCGGTTATGGGAAATTGTGGATATACGCAAGAGACGGCGGAGATGGCGATCAAAGCAAAAGAAGCGGACCTGATAGCGTTTGGGCGGCCTTTTATCAGCAATCCAGATCTTGTGGAACGGTTTCGTAATGGCTGGTCATTGGCTAACGACGCAGATATGGGTTCATGGTATTCATTTGAAAAGGAAGGATACACTGATTTTACCTTTTATAACAATGTGTCGTAAATATTAGAAAGTTTTCGAGTTTGCTGGATGGACTCCAAAATTGAACGCTGGAATTAGATCGTGAAATAATTGGAACACACTATCATGAGTGAGGTAACGCATGTTCAAGATAATAAATGGATTTAACAAAGGTCTTCTCGCCATGGCAAAACCCTGGCAGGCATGGATGGTCCTGCTTGTAACGGTAAACATGGTATCGCCTTTTTTTTTCTGGAAAAACCGGAAGCGATAGTGGCGCTGGCCGGATTCTTTACCAGCTTTTTCATCATGTTAAGCCTGTTTGCCAGGTTTGGATTTATGAGGCTTCTCGGTCTCGGCCATATTCCATGGCTATTCACCGTCCCCTGGCTGTATTTACAATTAGGCCAGGCTGTAGATGGAAGCCCATTTTATTATTGGCTTCTTGCAGTAATCGTTGTCGACAGCATTTCATTGGCAATTGACGCGGTGGATGTCGCCCGCTATTGGATGGGTGAACGGCAACCCACTTTTCCCGAAAAAATTAATGCTTATTAAATTTCCACCAATGTTTAACGATTTATAAGGAGATAGATCATGAATGTTATAGAGAAAGTTGAGTCGTTGGATTTGAATACTGCGGTTCCCCGGAGTTCGAGGGAAACGATGGCAGGCATTGCCCATCTTCCGCGCATGATCGACAAAGCGCGTTCATATCAAAACAGCACTCTTGGCGAATATATTTATCCATGCCCGCTAGACCACATTATTTTACGGCATCTGGAAGTTAACCCGGAAGATTTTGCAGAACTGGCCAAGTTGAACGACGATGAGCAATTGAGCGTATGGACTAGCGCGGCCACCCGGGGCCGAAGCCGTAAAGAGCTGGACCTTGTCAACGGGAAAATCTTAAACCGAAAAGTGGACCCTGATGACATGCCTTATTTCCTGAAAGCGCGAAACCAGATTGCCCCAACCCGAACCGATGTTACGACCTGGGACGATCTAATAAATTTGGAGGAAGGACATATTTAATGAAATCTTTCCCTATCAAAACAACTTTAATTGAATAAAAGGAGATCAAATAATGAACACTCAAAATCAACCGCTAGCCCTGATCGTTGGAGGCTCCTCTGGAATGGGAAAAGGGTCTGCAAAACGTCTTCTGAACCGTGGGGTAGAGGTCATCCTGCTGTCACGCAATGCGGATAAGTTGAAAAAAACTAAAGCTGAATTGGATGCGCATGGAGAGGTTCAAACCTTTGCGGCAGACCTTCACGACCCAGAGCAGGTCGGCAATTTCATCAACCGCATCAAGGAAGAAAAAAGGCATATCAAGTATCTGGTAAACGCCGCTGGTGTTTTCAAACCAACTCCATTTTTGGACCACACCGCACAAGACTATGACAAGTACCTGGGATTGAATAAAAGCATCTTCTTCATCACCCAGGCGGTGGCCGAGAATATGAAACGAAACGGCGGCGGATCGATCGTCAACATCGGGTCCATGTGGGCCAAACAGGCAATCAAGGCTACGCCTTCCTCGGCGTACTCCATGGCCAAGGCTGGCCTGCATGCGTTGACACAGCATCTGGCTATGGAACTTGGAGACTACAACATCCGTGTAAATGCCGTTTCTCCCGCAGTGGTGCATACGCCTATTTATGGCGAGTTTATTGACCCTGCCAATATTGAAGAGACACTTTCTAAATTTAACAGTTTCCATCCTATCGGGCGCATTGGCCAAGTTGAGGACATTGTGCCCGTTATCGATATGCTTCTCTCAGATAACTCCAGTTGGGTCACCGGAGCGATCTGGGATGTTGATGGCGGAGTGATGGCTGGCAGAAATTAATAATAGAGCGAAGCAAATAAAAATATCCCAACCTATCTCGAAAATTAATTTTCGCGCAACATAAATTCTAACCCGGAAAAACTGGCAGGGTTGATGCTTTAGACAGTCTAATTATTGGGAAAATTACTGGGTCAATAACTCCTGCAAGCGCCTGCAGGAGTTATTTATTATACTGACATCAAAATTTCAAAACGCTTTGCGCCGCAATTATTATTTATTTGGGTAGTGAAGAGAGTTATCTATGCCAGTATCAGCGCTATTTGCCACTGCCAGTTGGGAGTAAAGGATATCCCATGGCTTCTCTTTGCCGAAGGTAGCCTTCGGCGCAGAGCCGGGACAGTTTGCGCACGCGGCCAATGAACCCGGTGCGTTCCGTGACGCTGATGGCGCCGCGGGCGTCGAGCATGTTGAAGGCGTGCGAACATTTTAGCGTGTAGTCGTAGGCGGGGAGTATCAGTTCCTTCTCTATCAGGACCAGCGCCTCAGCTTCGTACATGTCGAACCATTGGGACAGTCGAGCCTTGTCCGATTCCTCGAAGTTGTAGCGGGAAAATTGTTTTTCCGTTTCCAGATGCACGTCGCCGTATTTGATTTCGTCATTCCATTGCAGGTCGTATACGTTGTCGACGTCCTGCAGGTACATGGTGATGCGCTCGAGTCCGTAGGTCAATTCCACTGGGATAGGCGACAGGTCGATGCCGCCGACTTGCTGGAAATAAGTGAACTGGGTGATCTCCATGCCGTCGAGCCACACCTCCCAGCCCAATCCCCAGGCGCCGAGAGTGGGCGACTCCCAGTCGTCTTCCACAAAGCGGATGTCGTGTTTCAGCGGGTCGATGCCAAGCGCCCGGAGACTGTCCAGGTACTGGTCCTGCACATCCTCCGGCGACGGTTTGAGGATCACCTGAAACTGATAATAATGTTGCAGGCGATTCGGGTTCTCGCCGTAGCGGCCGTCGGTGGGGCGGCGCGACGGCTCGACGTAAGCCGCGCGATAAGGCTCCGGACCCAGCACGCGGAAGAAGGTGGCCGGATTGAACGTGCCGGCGCCCGACTCGATGTCGTACGGCTGGTGGAGGACGCAGGCGCGTGATCCCCAATACTCGTTTAAATTTAAAATCACATCCTGAAAATTCATAACGGCAAGTATTTAACAGGCAATTTCACGCCCTGTCAATTTTCTTAATATAGGTCTGATTTTATTTCTTATTGAGGGCTTCGAGGTCGAACTTTTCAATCAGCGCGTCCAGTTTGGTATTGAAGGCTTCGGATTGAATCATCTCGGCGCCCCACTCGCTACCAATGAGGCCGGCTTCCTGGCTGATGGCGGGCATTTTCTGCTTCCACTCCCGCCAGAACGGCGTCTCAAACATTTCGATTAGGCGGCGGACCGTCTCGTGCGACATGTGTTTGTCGTATACCGGGATGACGCGCTCGATCAGCGTGGCCATAT
>JADFON010000287.1 GCA_022562855.1 Candidatus Zhuqueibacterota bacterium
CCGGTCAACTCCGGTTTACTGTGGATATGCTCGTCGAAGAATGCAAAGCTGTCGAGCAGCTTGGAATACCCGCGGTGATATTGTTCGGAATTCCAGCAAAGAAAGACCCGAAAGGCACCGGGGGTTATGCGAAGAACGGTATCGTCCAGAAGGCGCTTCGGGCTGTAAAAAAGGAATGCAAATCGCTCGCACTTATTACGGATGTTTGTATGTGCGCATATACGGATCATGGTCACTGCGGCGTAATAGTCGATGGTGATGTTGATAACGACCTTACGCTTGAACTTCTCGGAAAAACCGCTCTCAGTCATGTTGAAGCGGTGGCGGATATGGTTGCCCCGTCGGATATGATGGACGGTCGTATCGGATATATCAGGGACCTTCTCGATCTCGATGGTCATTCGGACATTCCCATAATGGCGTATTCCGCAAAATTTTCTTCCGCATTTTTTGGTCCCTTCAGGGAGGCAGCAGACTCCGCGCCGCAATATGGCGACCGCAAAACATATCAAATGGACCCGCCGAATATCGAGGAGGCGTTGAGAGAAATAGCTCTCGATATCGATGAAGGAGCAGATATAGTAATGGTCAAACCCGCCCTTCCTTATCTTGACGTCATCAGCAGGGTAAAACAGGAATTCTCGATTCCAATTGCGGCGTATAATGTCAGCGGCGAATACGCAATGATAAAAGCCGCAGCAAAAAACGGATGGATCGACGAAGAACGGGTAATTATGGAAACGCTTGTGTCGATAAAACGCGCCGGAGCCGACTTGATATTGACCTATTTTGCGAAAGACGCCGCCAGAATAATCTCATAAAAAAGTATCTCTAACGCTATAAATTTTTCTGTCATTTCCCCGATGTGTGAGTGGTCACTACGTGAGAAGGGGCAATCTTTGCATTGAAAATATCCACAACAAAAACTAAATTTTTTTATTAATAGGAAACTTCAAATGACTGGCAAATCATCACAACTGTTTGCAGAGGCAAAGCAGTATATTCCCGGCGGGGTCAATTCGCCGGTTCGGGCATTTAAATCCGTCAACATGGACCCGTTGTTTATCTCGAAGGCTCAGGGGTCGAAAATTTACGATGCAGACGGAAAGGAATACATAGATTATGTTGCATCATGGGGTCCGCTGATACTCGGACATGCCCGCCCTGAAGTCGTTGAGGCGGTAACGGAAGCCGCCGCGAAAGGAACAAGTTACGGGGCACCGACCGAATCCGAGATAAAACTCGCCCGGATGATTACGGAAATCTATCCGTCCATAAACAAAATCCGTATGGTGAACTCCGGTACGGAGGCGACCATGAGCGCGGTGCGCCTTGCGCGCGGGTTTACCGGCAGAGACAAGTTCATAAAATTTGACGGATGCTACCACGGGCACAGCGACGGTTTTCTCATCAAAGCAGGTTCGGGAGCGCTGACTTTGAGCATCCCCGGAAACCCGGGTGTAACAAGCGGAACGGCTTCCGACACCCTTGTGGCACAGTACAACGATCTCGATTCGGTCGAAGAATTGATCGATGCGAACAGCGGCAAAGTTGCGGCGGTCATCGTTGAACCGGTAGCGGGGAACGCAGGCGTGATACCTCCGGCAGACGGTTTTCTCGAAGGACTGAGAAAGATAACCGAAGAAAACGGTATAATTCTGATTTTTGACGAAGTCATCACAGGTTTCAGGGTTGCGCTTGGCGGGGCGCAGGAATTATACGGGATCAAACCCGATATGACCTGTCTCGGTAAAATAATCGGCGGCGGTCTGCCCGTTGGCGCCTACGGCGGACGGGCTGATATTATGGACATGATCGCGCCCGACGGTCCGGTCTACCAGGCGGGAACGCTTTCGGGGAATCCGCTTGCAATGGCGGCGGGGATTGCCACGCTGACCATCCTCAAAGAGGAAAATCCCTACCCGAAAATCGACAAACTCGCGGCTGATCTTTCGGAAGGGATCACCGCATGTACGGCAAAACACGAAGGAATTTCGGTACAGCAGAACCGCGTCGGTTCGATGATGTGCCGGTTTTTTACCGGTAAACCGGTCGTTGACCTGGCATCGGCGATGAAAAGCGATACGGAATTGTTTGCAAAGTATTTCAAGGCGATGCTCGAGGAGGGGATTTACATGGCGCCGTCACAATTCGAAGCGGGTTTTGTCTCCACAGCCCACACCGAAGACGACATCAAAAAGACAGTGCACGCGCACCATAAATCGCTGGAGAAGATTGGGTGAGGAGTAGTGCCATATTTTTTAGATCCTGAATCAAGTTCAGAAAAAAGTTTTTATAATTTCTTATAGAATATATTTGACGATTTTTTCGCGCCGGAAAAACATACCTAAACTTAATTTTTGCCTATTCTTTCCTGAACTTGTTTCAGGATCTATTTTCAAAATAATGAACCACAATCAATACTACGTTTATATTCTTACAAACCGAAGTAACAAAACTCTTTATATTGGATTTACAAATGACTTAAGACGAAGAGTCCTTGAACATAAAAAGAAACTGGTTGAAGGATTTACAAAAAAATACTACTTGAATAAACTCATTTATTTTGAGAAATATCTGGAAATGGCAGATGCTCAAAAAAGAGAACGGCAATTGAAAAACTGGCATAGGGACTGGAAATTAAATTTAATTAAAGAAAATAATTCTGATTTTCAGGATTTGTCGGAAGGCTGGTATGATGATATAGACAAAATTAATTAGATCCTGAAACAAGTTCAGGAAAATTATTAAGGAAATTCACATTTATTGATGATTAATATTTCATACTTATGTAATTTGTGAGACTTTAAAAGGCTAAATCATAATAATTTTCAAACTATCAAAAAGTTTTT
Source organism: Candidatus Zhuqueibacterota bacterium (assembly GCA_022562855.1). Lineage (GTDB taxonomy): Bacteria > SM23-31 > SM23-31 > SM23-31 > SM23-31 > JADFON01. The sequence continues at coordinate 2,853 of JADFON010000287.1, forward strand.
CCTGAACTTGTTTCAGGATCTTTTGGAATATCGGGAAAAAATCATATTAATGATGACATTATGTTCTTCGAAAATGTCGTTTTAATCCTATCCCTATAAAAACAATTAAGGTAATCAAAATTACCGAATTAATAAATGAAATAAACAACCCGGTCAATCCGATATGTGTAAAATCTGTCCTTGCGAAGGGAAAAAATCCTACTGGAATAACACGATAAAGTGTAAAAATAAAAAAGTAAGCTAAATCATTCCATAAATCCAATGAAATTAATGTTTGCAAAGACTTTAACTCAAATGAAAAATTATAATAATTTATGGTGATTAGTTTGTATTATATCCATCAATCCCATCCTTTAAACTCTGGGTTTTGGGGAAGCCGGACTGGCGGAGCATGGAGGCTGAATCGAGGCTGTCAAAACCCGATCCGCAGTAGAGGACGATCCGTTTTGAGGGGTCGAGGGTGTCTCTCTCCTTCCTGACCCTCCGCCGGATAATATTGACCGCCCCATCAAGGTGATTCTCCTCGTATTCACTTTCTCTGCGGATATCGACAAGGATAAAATCTTCGCCGCTTTCGATAAGTTTTTTGAACTCGTCCCCGGTGATCAGTATTGGAAATTCGTTCCCCGCAGTTTCGCTTGATCCTTCTTCGGGTTTTTCTTTAACTTGATCCATATTGCTCACAGGTTTCCTTTTTTTTGTATCATTTGTACTGTCTTACTTCGAGTTTACATTTATAAGATAATCATGGCAGAGATTGCCACCCCGAAAAGATAGGGGCAGGCGTCGCTTTGCTCCTCGTCACGTAGTGGTCCCTAACGGGGC